>JBOGJF010000226.1:0-3560 GCA_050747785.1 Vicinamibacteria bacterium | reverse complement strand
GACGTGTGGATGCGGCCGGTCTCGGGATCGACGAGCGCGGGGAGCGCATCGATGTACGTGCCCTTCAACTTGGCAAGGCTCCGATAGTCGAGGACCTTTCTAGGGAGCTCGAAATGGATGGCGAGCTCCTCGAGCACCTCCATCTTGGTGGACGCCGAACGCTGCTTCTCGGTCTTGCGGAAAGACGGAAGATTCATCTTCTCGAACAGGATCTCTCCCAGCTGCTTGGGGGAGTTGATGTTGAACTCGACGCCCGCCAGCTCGTAGATTTCCGCGGTTAGCTTCCCGAGCTCCCTTCCGACCTCGTCGGACATGGCACGGAGCTGATCGACGTCCACTCGAATGCCGGTCCTCTCCATGTCCGCGAGAACCTCGATGAGAGGTAGCTCCAGCTCGCGGAACACCACGGCCAGCCCCTCCTCGTCGATTCGCGGCTCGAGCCTCTCCTGGATCCGAAGAACCGCGGCCGCACGCTCGGCGTTGGGCCGGGCGTCTTGCTCGGTCGTGGGGAGACCGAGAGCGGCCATACCGGGGAGCATTTCCTGCTTGTCGACTCGGGGCTTCGACTCGCTGAGCGGTCTTTGAAGCATCTCGACGGACAATGTCTCCAGATCATGTGTCCTCTTGCTCGGGTTCAGGACGTAGGAAGCGACCATCGCGTCGAAGCCGATGCCGCACAGGTCGACTCCCCTTCTGGCAAACCATAACTTGGTCCGCTTCAAGTCGTGCCCGGCCTTGAGCACCGAGCGATCGGAGACGATGGGCGCGAGCTCGCCGACGACGGCCTGCTCCGTCCATTTTCCACCCATGGCAACGAAGAATGCCTGATCGGAGTCGACCGCGAGCCCGACTCCGAGCAGTCCTCCCGAGAACTCGGTCTCCGCAGTCGCGAGGTGCAGCGAGAGGCGACCTCGGGTCCTCGCCCGGTCCATCAACCTCTTCAGCTCGGTACGCGACAGAAGAGGCAGGTACGATTCTGCCGGAGTCGCGGTGGCCTGCGGGAGATAGTCGTTCAGCAGGGAGGTAAAGCCGAGACGGTCGAAGAGCTCGAAGGCTGCCTTACGGTCGGCGCCCCGGTAGCGAAGCGCGTCCGGCTCGATTTCCAAAGGGACGTTGGTGTCGAGCCGCACCAAGTTCTTTGATAATCGCGCCTGCTCCGCGTGTTGGAGCAATGCCTCGCGCTGCCTCTTGTTCGGTATCTTCTGCGCGTTCTCCAAGGCGTTCTCGATCGAGCCCCACTCGCGGATGAGCGAAACCGCTCCCTTCAGTCCGATTCCAGGAACTCCGGGAACGTTGTCGACGCTGTCCCCAACCAGGCCCAAGACGTCGGTGACTTTCTCCGGTGGGACACCGAATTTCTCGGCTACCAGCGCCGGGTCGTAGCGGATCTCCTTGCCCGGGCTGATGACCGTGATCCGCTGGGACACCAACTGCAAGAAGTCTTTGTCCGAGGAGACGACGAAGACGCGCTGTCCTTTCCGCTCGGCTCTTGCCGCGAGCGTGGCCACGATGTCGTCTGCTTCCACCTCCCGGATTTCCACGATCGGTAGACCCAGCGCGTTGCAAATATCACGCGTCAGAGGAAGCTGCACCGAGAGATCGTCGGGAGTCGGTGGGCGATGCGCTTTGTATTCCGGATAGAGGCGATGCCGAAAATTCTTGCCGCCCGCATCGAAGACCACCGCCACTTGCTGAGGGGCCTCCTCGGACAGAATTTTTCGCAGAACGGTAGCAAAGCCATAAGCCGCGTTGGTCGGAAGACCCTCATGATTCGTCAGGCGCGGAATGGCAAAGAACGATCGATAGACCAGCGAGTTGCCGTCTACCAGTAGCAACTTGCCAGGCTTTTTTCTCTGGTCCTGGCTCTCCGGAGGAGCTTGCTCCTCAGGCGATTGTTCTCTGCTTGCGAGCATCGAGGCCTGCATTCTACGAGTTATTGGACCCTCAGGGAAGGAGTCCTCAACCCGCCCGCAGGCGCGGAGTCGCCGCAGGGCGAGCCGGAGCCGTCAGCCCATGTAAGCTCCCGAGCGAGGAGCGAGGGAGCCCTGAGGAGTGGGATGGCGTGGGGCCCCGCGGCATTGAGTGGAGTCCCGATTTTCGCCGGTGCTTGGCTGAGTGCCGCTCTTCGGGATAGAATCAGCCCTCTGGCAGGCTGCTGAAAAACGAGTCAGCCTGCGCGAGCGGAGCGAGCCCGGCGCGAATGCGCCGACGAAAGCGCAGGCCGTGGGGGTGGGGTCCTCACGGCATTAATACACACTGTGGGGGTGGGTGAGACCGTGCGTCAGATGCCGATCGACCGTATTCAGAAGATCCTCACCGAGCTCCATATGGACGGGTGGTTGCTCTATGACTTCCACGGCCAGAACCCGATCTCCCAACGAGTGGCGCTCTTCCCCGAGGAGCGGTTCGCAACGCGTCGCTGGTTCTACTTCGTCCCCGCACAAGGCGACGCGGTCGGAATCGTCCACGCCATTGAGAGCCACCACCTGGATCACCTCCCCGGCCAGAAGCTCGTCTACGCGGGTTGGAAGGAAATGCGGGAAAGGCTTTCGCAGGCGACAGCAGGGGCCAAGAAAATCGCGATGGAGTATTCGCCGGAGTGCAACATCCCCTACGTTTCCCGTGTCGATGCGGGAACCGTAGAGCTTCTGACCGCGCTCGGCAAGGACGTTCAGAGCTCCGCCGATCTGGTGTCCATCTTCGAGTCCTGCCTCACTCCGGCGCAGGCCGACCTCCATCGGCAGGCCGCCCGGTCCACCACTGAAGCCAAGGATCGCGCCTTCGCTGAGATTCGACATCGCATCATGACGGGCGAAGAGGCGAGCGAGTATCAGATCCAGCAATTCATACTCGAACAGTTTGCCGATCTCGGCCTGGTGACGTCCTCACCGCCCATCGTCGCGGTCGACGACCACAGTGGCGATCCGCACTACGCCCCAAGTGTTTCCTCCGACCGCGAAATCGGCCTCGCGAGTTTCGTGCTCATCGACCTCTGGGCCAAGCTCGACCGCCACGATGGTATCTACGCCGATTTCACCTGGGTGGGTTACGTCGGTCCCTCGGTGCCGGAGCGAATCCGCGAGGTATGGAACGTGGTGGCGGGTGCTCGCGACGCCGCGATCGATTTCGTAATCGCGAGAGTGCAGGCCGGCGAGCCCTTGCGCGGTTGTGAAGTCGATGATGCGGCGCGTGCTTTCATATTGGATCGCGGCTACGGCGATTATTTCTTTCATCGCACCGGTCACAACATCGGTCTCGAAGTCCACGGCAACGGTACCCACATGGACAACTTCGAGACTCGCGACGAACGGAAGGTCTTACCCTTTACCGCCTTTTCCATCGAGCCTGGCATCTACCTCTCGGATTTCGGCATCCGCAGCGAAGTGAACATGCTCCTCACCGACGGCAAGGCCGAGGTCACGGGTGAGCCCATCCAGCGCGAGGTGCTTTGCCTGATCGAGGACATCTAGCAAGCTCCGTCTCGGTTGTCATCCCGGTCCTGAACGCATCCCGGACGCTACCCCTACTCTTCGACGCACTAGACCGCCTGGCCCCTGGAC
>JBOGJF010000225.1:0-3030 GCA_050747785.1 Vicinamibacteria bacterium | reverse complement strand
CCTGACCGGCACCACCGTGAACTCAGCCGCCGCCTGCCGCGAGAAGGAAACTCCGCTGGAGGTCGTCCCCGTGATGTCGGCGACGGCGGAGTAGCGCCCTGCCAGCGAGGGCTCGAACTCACCGCTGTAGAGCCCATCCCCGGCGGCGTTGTCCTCCTCGACCCCGTCGTCCAGCAGGCTGAATGTTAGGTAGGTACCAACAGGATCTCGCACAGTCACCTCAGCACTCGCGCCGCCCAAGGGTTCACTCCCCTCGAAGATCGCCGCCGTCAACACGGCGAGATTGCTAAGCACTACTTCCGAATCGGGGGCGACGAGCCCGACAACGAGAGGACTGTTGGTGGTGAGCTGCGTGAAGACCGCCTCGTCCTGCGTCAGCACCGCGGTCGCATTGAACCGGACCGTGTAGGCACCTGGTCCGACACTGGAGAAGCGGTAGAAGAAGTGGAACCCCGGTGCGCTCAGAGGGCTGATGAGAGTGCTGTCGCTTCCGGGAACGCCCTCGAACCGAGCAAACTCACCGCCGAAGCTCCCGACCGTCGTCTCGTCGATGATCTCGCCGCTCGGTCCCTGGATGCTCGTAGTCAGTGCCGGGACCGTGCTGGCGATGTCAAACTCGAGAATGGTGGCATCGTCTACGACGAAGACCGCCTCGCCAGCAGCCTCCCCGGGCGCCAGGCGATCTAGCTGGAACCGCGCATCGAGCAGACTCAGAGTTGGTGAGGGCGCTTGTGCCCACAGCACACCGGATAGCGTCAGAAGTATGGAACCCATGAGCAACGGATTTTTCTTATTCGCACGTGTCCGGACTCTCAGGAACCCCATCTCCTTCTCTCAATTCTTCTCAAATCTGACGATGACTAGGTTCAAGAAAGAACTGTTGGTGTAGACCACGTAGTCTTCTTCAGGGCTCCAGCAGAGCCTAAAGTATCCGCGCTCGGTCTCGAAGGGCAGGCGCACCGGCGGTCCCGTGCTCGAATAGCCTTCAGCCCTTAATACCTGGTGGTAGTGCTGGCCGGAGGCGCCACCGCCGCCCATGCTGAAAAGCCATGATGGTGGCGACGCCGGACCGTCGGCCGAAAGCACAGCCACCCATCGGCCACTCGCCGAGGGGCGCGCGTCCAGCGCCACCTTACCGGAAATGTCCAACTGTCGTTCTCCAACGAACGGGAGTTTTGACAGCGGGTCGACACGGAGGGTGACGGAAACGGGTTGCGAATCGCACTCGACCACGGGCCCGCTGGCGGACTCCCATTGCTCGTTGGGTACGAGAGAAAGCTCTTGAGTGACCCGGTCGTACCGGTAGACCACCTCGAGTCTGAAGTGCGTGAGGAGAAGGGTATCTTTGTCATTACCCTCACTCCTAACCATCCACCCTCCTTCAGGTGAAAACTTCAACCGTTCAAGGAACTCGCGCAGATGGAGCGGTGATGGTGGGAAGTCTGATTCGTAAACGTCAATCGGCCCAGTAGCCCGCTCCCAGTCTTCATACGGCACCCACGCATGCAAGCGCCCTGTGTTCGGATCGTAGCGGTGGACCTCCTTGGCCTTGCGGTGCATGAGGAGAAGGTCTTCTGGGTCCTCTCCCGCGCTACGAAGGAACAACTCCCCCTGCGTCCGCCATGCCGTTGTCTCAAAGAGCGGCACATCCCCGACTATCTCCGGTTGTTGTTCGCCCTCTCTCCTGCTCTGCTGAGCCCATACGAGGGTCATGGCGGCCGCCGCGACAAGCCCAGCCGCCAGGAGGAACCCTAGTTGTCTGGACTGCGAAACTTTAGGAGTCATGAAACTGCCCTCTCACTTTGTGTCTACTTCAGGTCGCCGACTTCCTTTTCCGCAGCAATGATCCAGGGTCCGACGACCTGCGCCACTCCAGCGTTGGCGACGCTCGCGTGGTTACGCGCCTCGGCCTTGCCCTGAAACACCTCGGTGTTCCTTGTGCGGTCCGCTGGCAGCGACCCCTGTGCCTGAGCGCTGGAAATGGTGACCAGGATGTCGTTCCCAAGCTCCTGGGGATTGGGGTTGGCGATGAGCACCGCGACGGTCCGCCTCGCTCCGATTCCGAGCTTCCTCCGCTCGTCAAAGTCGATGCTAACGTTCGCCACTCGCCGCAGAACCTGATAGGAGGTATCGACACCAATGAGCGCCCGGAGCGGGTCCAGCGCAAATAGATTGGCGACGACCTCGCTCTCCTGTCTAATCTCGAGGTACTCGTCGGGATTGTTGTCGATCTTCTCGTTGCCGCTGCGATCGGCGTCGGCGGCGACCGTGTTGATGATGGTGCGGCTGGAAACCAGCGCCGGCAGGTTCCTGGCGTTGAACGCTGCCGTTAGCCAGGTGACCATGTCCTCCTCTCCGGCATCCGCCGTGGGCAGCTCGTTGAGAACCTGTTCGGTGAAGAAGGGAAATCCATCGAAATCGAGCTCGGCGAACTGCGCCAAGGCTTGTTTACGCCGAACGAGTAGGTCAGACCCGGCGCTTCCGTTGTGGGGGGTACTGAGGGTGGTGTAGGAAAGAATAGCGAGGTCGTTTTCACGAGCCGGGTGGTAGAGGGCCAGGTATTCGCGGGCGTCAAGCCCCCCCTTGCTGTGCGCCACCAAGTGGACGCTATCGACCCCGAAGCTTCTGGCGATGTTCGGGATGAACCCATCGAGCTTCTGGCCGTTGACCGATATCGGTGCTGCCGCCGGCACGAAGTTGATCGAGTCGTCGAAGAGCAGCTTCATTCGTTCGAGCTCGCCGGTGAATCCCCGACGCTCGAAAAAACCTCCATTCGAGTTGTTCCCGTGGATCAGAATGATGGGCGACACGGCCTTGAAGCTCAGGGAGCTCCAATTGACGGCCGTGCACCAGGTGTCCCCTGGATTGTCGGTGTCGATCTCAACTCGGATCTCGTTCCTGGCTCCCGTCGGTGTGGAACCAAGAGGGGCTCTCTCTGGAAACCTTACCTTCTCAATGGGGATTTCGAATTCATTCAGGCGCCACAGGTTGTTCTCGCCCTCGAGGGCTCCGATTTCCTCGTCGTTGAAG
>JBOGJF010000224.1:0-6119 GCA_050747785.1 Vicinamibacteria bacterium | reverse complement strand
AATCACTTCCTTTTCATGCACCTGTTGGATCCGCACTGGCCGTATCTTCCGCCGAAGGAGTTTCTCGAACGATTCGGACCGCGCCCGCGCGACATCTCCGATCTACAGGATCTGATCCTCCGCGCCGAGCCGCCCCCGAGCGAGACAGAAAGGGACGAGATCATCCGGCTCTACGACGGCGAGATCGCGTTTACCGATCAGGAGCTGGGGCGTTTCTTCGAGGAGTTGAAGGCGTTGGGGCTCTACGACAACTCTCTCATCATCGTCACCGCGGATCACGGCGAGGCCTTCTACGAGCATGGGCACTGGCAACACAGTCAGACGCTCTACGAGGAGATCATCCGCATCCCCATGATCGTGAAGTGGCCGGGCGACAGCTTGAAGGGTCGCATCCGAGCCCAAGTCAGCCAGGTCGACGTCTTTCCTTCCGTGCTCCAAGCGGCCGGCATCGAGACGCCCGCCACGGGACCCTACGGTCTCCGAGAGCTCGCGGATGCTGAGCGTCGGGTCTCGGCGGAACGGGTGGTGACGAGCGAAGTAACCTGGAGATCTCCCAACGAGACTTCCATGAAGGTCTCCTTCCGAACCGAGGGAATGAAGTTCCTCGCCACGTTGGCGGGTCCAGTCGGCGACGATCTCGGTGTCTCGGAAACGCGTCGGGAGGAGCTCTACGATCTCGTAGAGGATCCCGACGAGCGAACCAACCTCGCAGCCGGGCGAAGCGAAGAGCTGGCGTCGTTTCAGGGCCGCGTGCGCTCTTTTATCGACGGCGCGCGGGCCCAGAGATCCACGCGACAGGGACAGCCGATCGAGCTCGACCAGGAGCTTCTCGAGCGCCTGCGAGCCCTGGGATACGTCGATCACTGAAAGACGGAGCGGATGAAGGCAGAAAGACTCGGCGACTACGAGGAGCGCGGGGACTATCACCGCGAGCTCGATCCCAACTGGAGCTACGCTCCGATCTATCGCCGAAAGCTCGCCTTGGTCGACGCCTTCGTGTCGCGCTTACCGCGCGAGGCGCGGATTCTGGACGTCGGTGCCGGCGAGGGCGTCTTGGTGGAAAAATACCGAGCCCAGGGCCTAAACATCGTGGGTGTGGACGCCAACTACGAATCGCCCTCGGTCAAGAAGGCCGATTTGGTCTCCCTTCCGTTCGAAGAGCGCTCCTTCGACGCCGTGCTTTGCCTGGATGTCTTGGAACATCTCGATCTGCTGACCCAGGCTCCCGCCCTTCGCGAGATCAGGAGGTGCCTCGCCACCGAGGGCACTCTGCTTCTGAGCGTTCCCAATCTGGCGCACCTCCATAGCCGACTGCGATTCTTCCTTGGCGGAACCCTCACGCGAACCTCCGCCGTCGAAAGGCATCCGGGAGATCGCCCCGCCGCCGAGTACCTGCGGCTTCTCCGTGAGACTGGATTTCGCGTCGTGCGCCGCGACGGGGTCTTTCCGACCGTGCCCATCGTGTTTCGTCTCGTGAATCGGGACCCAGCCCGATGGGGTTGGGCGGTGGGTCTCCTGGATCGAGTGCTTCCCTTCCCTGGCCTCTGCTTTCTCAACGTCATCGAAGCCAGACTTTGAAAGGCGCGCGGCAGGCAGGGCTGCGGGCTGAAGGCGCTTGACGGGCCCGCGACAAGAAGCTAATCTAGTACTTTAAGAGATACACCATAACGCCATTTAAATAAAGCCAAAAATGTGACACGGATCACTGTGCGTCGGACGAGGCGCGGGAGAGAAACCGCCCTGACCGGGGCCCGGAGGCCATCGTGGGAAAGAAAAGCATCCACTTCCTGACGCTCACCCTAGCGCTTTGGGCGACCACCGCCGTTGCGCTCGCCAAAGAGATGGCTCCCGGGGCCATCGCCAACCCGGACGGACTCCAGCGCTTTCAGGGAGCCGCCTACAACTCGGAGCTCGACGAGTACCTCATCATTTATCAGGGCAACTCTCCACGGGTCCGCCGTCTGGGCACGAATGGCACTTTGCTCGCGCCTGAGGTTCAGGTCGACAAACCAATGGACGTCGCCAACGTCGGCGTTGTCTACAATCCGATCGACAACCAGTACCTCGCCGTTTACCGCAGCGACGACAATATCTTCG
Source organism: Vicinamibacteria bacterium (assembly GCA_050747785.1). Lineage (GTDB taxonomy): Bacteria > Acidobacteriota > Vicinamibacteria > Marinacidobacterales > DATDRI01 > CBDANW01. Next base: position 4,022 of record JBOGJF010000224.1, on the reverse strand, counting down.
GACGCTACCTCGACAGCCACGGTGTGCCTCTCGGCTCCCGCTTCAGCATCGGCACCGGCGGCGAGGTCGGCGTTGCGGCCTACAGCAGTAAGAGCCGCCGTTTTCTCGTGGTATGGCGGAAAGGCCCCCAGCCGATTCACGTGAATTATGCCTTGATCAACGGCGATAGCACCGCGCCGAAACCCGTGATCTCGTCCGGCGCGCTTGCCAACGGGGACAACCCTCAGGCCGCCTGGGGCTCCGCCAGCAACCGGTTCTTGGTCGTCTACACGCGGGAAGTGGGCGACGCGAAGGAGGAGGTGTTCGGAAGGCTCGTCAACCCGAACGGTGGCATCGGCTCCGAGTTCAAGATCGTGGGCGGTCCCAAGTCGCAGACCGACCCGCAGGTGAGCTACGCTTCCTCGAAGGACGTCTTCCTGGTGTCCGTTTCGGATTGGAGAAACGTCGAGTGCTGCCGCGCCGATGTCGTCGGACAACGGCTCGATTCAGCCGGTAACAAGCTGGGCCCTCTCTTCGACATCGTTGCCACGGGCAACGGGGGATGGGATGTCGCGTGCCCGATCGGATTCAACGAGGCCACCGGGCAGTTCATCGCGACGACGTACATCGAGCCTTCCGGCTTGTCCAGGGAAATCGATCCCTCGAATGGGTCCAGGGGGCCCATCGTGGAGCTGAACAACAAGCTCTCGGCCCCGATTGCCATCGCGACGCGGCCCCATCCATCCGATCCGCAGGCGCTCATCCTGACGCGCTCGAATCTGGGCGGGGACGGCGTTCACGCGCATATCGTGCATCTGACGGCGGGGCCTCCGACGTTTACGTCGGCCGAGCTACCTGATGGCCTGGTCGATGTTCCTTATTCCCAACCCACGCCAGTCACCGGTGGAGCGACACCCCTTACCTTCGAGCTCCGGAGCGATCCTTCGACGTTAGCACCTGGGATCACTGGGCCCAATCGCAACACCGGCCTCTTTACGGGTAAACCGACCCAACCTGGTACTTTCGGGCCGTTCCGTGTGAGAGTAACCGATCAACGAGGTCGCTCCGTGGAAGCGAACTTGACGCACACCATCGGGCTCGGCGCGCCCACATTGACCAGCCCGCTCTCCGTCGCGGTCGGCTTCCGGCAACCCACGTTCCAATGGACCGCCGTGCCCGGTGCGACGAGCTACCACCTGGTGGTGGAGAACCTCTCGAACGGAAACATCGTCATCAACCCATCCAATATCCCCGGCACGTCGTTTACACCGGGATTCAACCTGCCGACGGGCAGGCTCTTCCAATGGAGAGTGCAGGCGAGCGGCGGCGGCGTCTCGGGCCCGTTCTCCAACAATGGTGTTTTCGAGATCGACACCACCGCTCCTCCCGCCATCGTGCTGACGGCTACCATTCCGGTAGTGCTCTCGGAAATTCAGGAACTGGTTGCCATCAGTGCCTCGAGCGAGCACAGCGGCTTGAAAAAGATGGAGAACTTGGTGGACGGCAGCCCCGACACATCGTGGATGACCGAGGGAACCGCTACGAACGTGCCCGAGCAGGTGACCGTGGATCTGGGTGCGGTGCTGGAAGTGCGCCAGGTATCCTTGCGCTCCAAGAGGGCGGCACGCTTTCCGAAGGATTTCCAGATTCAGATTAGCAACGAATCCTCAACGGGCTTCGTCACGTTGGCCACCCGCTCGGCTTTCGCGGCGAGTGCCGATACCTGGTACTCCTTCGATGTGATCCCCACGCGCGGGCGGTACGTCCGGATCCTCGTTACGCAGAAGGGTTTTCACCGAGGCGCCTTCTGGACGGAGATCTCTGAGGCCAACGTCTCTGCCATGGCCCAAGCCCGCGGGACGATCGAGTACCGATGGCACGCCCCGGCGGATGATCAAGGCGATGGCACCGAGCCGGTCATGATGTATGACCTGCGCCTGATGAAAAGCGACGGGGCCAACTTCAATTACGCTTCTGGCACGCCCATACCGTGGACGCCAATCCCGGTGCTCCCCGGAGAGCAGTCGGTGCGCGTGTCGGGACTGCGAGACGAAGTGCAGTTCGCGGCGGCCATGACCAGCATCGACGACGCGGGGAATCGCTCGGCTTTGAGCAACATCGTCGTGCTGTCCACTCCGGGAATCGCACCCGGCCCGGTGACCGGGCTCGAGGTCGTGAACGACGCCGCCACCGGCAGCTCGATCCGACTCCGTTGGGTAGCTCCGCCGGACAACGCCGGTGACAACTCCTCCGGGCTCGTGGCTCGCTACGACCTGCGCTGCTCGACATCGCCCATTCTGGATCTTGCAACGTTCAATGGGTTACCCAAGATCCAACCCGGCCCCATTCCGGCCCAGCCTGGTACGGTTCAGATCTTCGACGTTCCGGGTCTTGCCAATGACACCGTCTACTATTGTGGCATTCTCGCGTTCGACGACGCCGGCCTGATGTCCCACTCCGGACAAGCCGTCCTGGGACGCACGGCGGATGTCCTGGAGCCCGGCCCGGTGAGCGGGCTCCAGGTGGTGAACGCAGCCGCCACCAGCACCTCGATCCGACTCCGTTGGGTGGCTCCGCCGGACGACGCCGGTGACAACTCCTCCGGGCCCGTGGCTCGCTACGACCTGCGCTGCTCGACATCGCCTATCCTGGATCTCGCAACGTTCAACGGGTTACCAAAGATCCAACCCGGCCCCATTCCGGCGCCACCTGGTACGGTGCAGATCTTCGACGTCTCGGGGCTTGCCCATGACACGCTCTACTATTGTGGCATTCTCGCGTTCGACGACGCCGGCCTGATGTCCCATTCCGGACAAGCCGTCCAAGGCCGCACGGCCGGCGCCCTCCCGCCGAGCTAGGTCGCGCAACTCGATCGAAAGATTAGAATTCGGGAACCCCGTTAGCCTTGCGAGCCCAATCCCAAGGTGATAAGGTACGGCCTACCCGCCCCCGTCGATTCCGTTCACGATGCACGGCACGTCGAGGGTGGATGCGCGCCAGAACGTCAAAACGTGGCCCGGATCACATGATATCAACAAGGCCTTGTTGTACAATCATATACACGCGCCACCCCAAAATCGCCGGAGGTTTTTCAGCATGATCCATCGGAGCATCCACTTCTTGATTTTCGTCTCGGCTCTTCTCTTACCCGCCGCACTCACTCTCGCGGCGGAAATAGCTCCTGGGAGAATCAGAAACCCGGACGGGCTTCAAATGTTTCAAGGCGTGGCCTACAACTCAGCCGACGACGAGTACGCCCTCATCTACCAGGGTAATGGCACGGCGCTAGCGCAGCGTTTGGACGTGACGGGAGCATTCATTCCCTCCGAGGTCGCTCTCGATGGCCCCATCGGTGTCTCGAACGTGGGGATCGTCTACAATCCCACCGCCAACGCGTACCTCGCCATCTACCGGAGTGACGAGAATATCTACGGGCGCTACCTTGCCAACGACCTGACGCTCCTGGGTACGCGCTTTCTCATCGGAACGGGCGGAGCAGTTGGGACGGCGGCGTTCAGCGTCACGAGCGATCGGTACCTCGTCGTCTGGAGAGAGGGCCCAAGTCCCATCAAGGTTAAGTACGCGTTCATTGAAGGCGATAGCACCTCCGTCGACCCGATCATCGAGAAGAATATCCTTGCCACCGGGGACAACGTCCAGACCGCCTGGGGATCTGTGAGCGACAAGTTCCTGGTCGTTTACACGAGAACGGTGGGGACCCTCGCCGAAGAGACCTTCGGGAAGATCGTCGAGGGAGACGGATCCGATCGCAGCAACGAGTTCTTGATCAACGGCGGTAACCGGGCTCAAACCAATCCCCAGGTCGCCTACGCCACTTCTCATGACGTCTTCCTGGTAAGCACCGAGGACTGGAGAAAGAAAGAATGTTGCCGCGCGGACGTGAACGGCCAAAGGGTCGGCCCCAACGGAAACCTCGTGGGAGCAAGGTTCCCCATCGTGAACACCGGCGATGGCGGATGGGACGTGCCGGGGCCCATCGGCTTCAACCAGATTACCGGACAGTTCATCTCGACCTCCTACAT
>JBOGJF010000223.1:0-2652 GCA_050747785.1 Vicinamibacteria bacterium | reverse complement strand
TGGGCGGATAGTCCGGACGCCGTGCTAATCACTACTCCCACTAGTTCGCACATGCCGCTTGCGCGGCAGGCCGCGGAACGGGGTTGCCACTTGTTCATCGAGAAACCGTTATCAAACGAATTGGACGGTGCGGAGGCACTCCAAAGGGCGATTCGAGCGCGTGGACTCGTCGCTCTGGTGGGCTGCAACATGCGCTTTCATCCAGCGCTATTGAAGGTCAAACAACTGCTAGATGAACGGCGAGTGGGACGGGTGGTTAGCGTGAGAGTGCAAGCGGGTCAGTACCTACCTGATTGGCACCCCTGGGAGGACTATAGACAGACGTATAGCGCTCAGAGCGCGCTCGGAGGTGGGGTCATCCTCGATGCCATTCATGAGCTCGACTATGTGCGATGGATGTTCGGAGAGGTTGAGGCGGTTTCCTGTTTCGCCGGACAGCTGAGTCATTTGGAAGTGGAAACCGAGGACGTTGCGGCTATTCTTCTCCGGTTCCTCGATGGGACGATCGCCGAGGTCCACCTGGACTATGTTCAACGCGCTTACGCGCGCACTGGGGACTTCATCGGAGACGAGGGCACCATACGATGGGACTACTCTACGGGTGAGGTTCGCTGGTTCTCGGCGAAGAGCGGTGATTGGACAGTGTATCGCAACCCGGACGCGTGGACTCCAAATCAGATGTACCTGGACGAGATGCGGCACTTCATTGCTTGTCTGGACGGGCGAGAGAAACCGTCGCTCGATGTAACTGAGGCGACGCGTGTCTTAGCGGTCGCCTTGGCAGCGAAGACCGCCGCGCATGACGGCAAGATCGTGAGATTGAGACATGAAACGAAAAACTAACGTCGTAGCGATCATCCAGGCACGGATTGGCGCGACACGACTACCTCGTAAGGTGATGGCCGACATCGCCGGCCACCCTATGCTCTGGCACGTCGTCAGCCGACTTCGAGAGTGTCGCTCTGTTTCACGAGTTGCGGTTGCGACGTCGACGGCGGACGTTGATGACGCAATTGCCAGTTTCTGTAAGGGGCAATCCATCGATTGTTACCGAGGCGCGGAAGACGATGTTCTAGATCGCTTCTATCGAGCGGCCATGGAGTTTGCGGCCGATCCCGTTGTCCGGGTCACCTCGGATTGCCCACTGATTGACCCGCAAATCGTGGACAAGGTAGTAGGTGTCTTTCTGCAGGACGGATCTGACTATGTGGCGAACATTCTCCGGTATACGTATCCCGATGGAATGGACGTTGAGGTGTTCTCGTTTGCTGCGTTGAAAGCCACATGGCAGGAAGCGACACTGCGAGGCGATCGAGAGCACGTGACACCCTACATGAGAAGTTCGGGCCGTTTTAGACTTCTGAACGTTGAAAACGACAAACACTTGCCAGAGCAACATCGCTGGACAGTGGACGAAGCGGCAGATCTGGAATTCGTGAGAGCGGTCTATAACGGACTGTCGGGAAACGGACGAAGCTCCAACATGGAAGAGGTCCTTAGCTTCCTGGATAAGAACCCGCAGATTGCGGCAATCAACCGGAGAATTGTTCGAAACGCTGGATACTATCGGTCTCTAGCGGAAGAGCGGCCGATGAATCCGACAAGACGTGACCTGACGAATTCGCGCGAGTTACTCGCGCGAGCGCGGCGGGTGATCCCATCAGGAACACAGACTTTTAGCAAGGGACCGACGCAGTTCGTTCAAGGCGTGGCACCAACATACCTGGCGCGCGGCCAGGGCAGCCATGTTTGGGACGTTGATGGAAACGAGTACGTCGATTGGTCCATGGGTCTCGGCCCGGTGATTCTCGGCCACAACTACGAGGCCGTCAGCAGGGCAGTCAAGCGCCAAGTAGATGACGGTGTCGCCTTTTCCTTGCCCCACCCTCTCGAACTCGACGTGGCGGAGCTACTCGTGCAGACCATCCCGTGCGCCGAAATGGTCAGGTATGGCAAGAACGGCTCGGATGTCACATCGGGCGCGATTCGACTAGCTCGGGCGTTTACCGGGCGCGATATTGTCGCCTGCTGCGGCTATCACGGATGGCAGGACTGGTACATCGGGACGACGACACGAAGAAAGGGTGTGCCCAAGGTCGTGCAGGAGCTCACGATCCCGTTTGCCTACAATGCCCCCGCGGGGCTCAAGAGAATTTTTGACTTGCACCGCGGCCAGGTCGCCGCGGTGATTATGGAGCCGATAGGAATTGTGGAACCGCGAGACGGGTTTTTGGAAGAGGTAAGGGAGATGACGCGGGCCGAAGGCGCGATCTTGATCTACGATGAAGTGATCACGGGATTCCGAATTGCGCTGGGTGGAGCGCAACAGTTTTTCGGTGTGAAACCAGATCTCGCTTGTTTTGGGAAAGCGTTGGCCAATGGCTATCCGTTGGCTGCCATCGTTGGGCGTCGAGATATCATGGAAGTCTTTGACCAAGTGTTCTTTTCATTCACCTTCGGCGGAGAGACTCTCTCCCTGGCTGCTGCGGCAGCAACAATCCAAGAGATGAGAGACAAGAACGTCATCGCACACCTTTGGGAACAGGGCTCGAGGCTCAAGGACGGGTACACCGTTCTGGCCAGGGAATTTGGGATTCAGGAAATCACAAGCTGTGAAGGCCTGCCGCCGAGAACGGTAGTGCAGTTCAAGGA
>JBOGJF010000222.1:0-5413 GCA_050747785.1 Vicinamibacteria bacterium | reverse complement strand
AAGTCGATTGCGGGTACCATCGAGTGGGCGTCGATCCCGATCGTGACGAGAGCGTCGCGATCGCGGCGAAGGTGTCGCAGTCGCCGCACGTGGATTTCCGAGGAATCCTGACCCACGCCGGCCAGGCTTATCGGTGTCGAAGGCTGGAGGAGATCTCGCGGGTGGCCGGGCAAGAGCGCGAGGTCATGGTCGCCTTCGCCGATAGGCTGCGTCGGGCCGGGGTTCGGGTCGACGAGATCAGCGTCGGCTCCACACCAACGATGTCCGTGACCGACAATCTGGAAGGAGTGACCGAGGCACGACCGGGGAACTACGCCTTCTATGACGCGTTTCAGGCGAGCATCGGGAGCTGCTCCCTCTCGGATTGTGCCTTCTCGGTGCTCGTCACCGTCGTCGGGCAATATCCCGATCAGAACAAATTGGTTGTCGATGGGGGAAGCCTCGCCTTCTCCCTGGATCCGGGGCCGCGTCACGCCGATCCCGAATGCGGATACGGGTCATTCATCACGACGAACGGGCGTCGGCCCTTGCCCGAGCTACGGCTGGTCTCCATGTCGCAGGAGCATGGGCAGGTCTGCGGAAGGGTACCCATCGATTTCGAACGGTACCCGGTTGGGAGCCAGCTTCGTATCGTACCCAACCATTCCTGTTTGGCCGCTGCCATGTTCGATCGCTACCACGTCGTGCGCGACGACCACGTGGTCGATGAATGGAGCCCGACCCGGGGTTGGTAGCTGGCCCGGTGAACAGCGTCGCGAGACTATTTCACACGGAGAGAGTAACGGATCCTCTCACATCCAGATTGCCTCCGCTGACGAGCGCCACGGTTCGGCTCTTATCGGGAAGGGAAATCTTGCCTCCCAGGAGTGCGGCCACCGTCGCCGCCCCCGCCGGTTCGGCCACCAGCTTGGCCCTCTCCATAAGGAAGGGAATCGCCCCGCGAATCTCATCGTCCGTCACCGTGACCAAACCATCTACCGTTTGCTCGATACACCGGAAGACATCGGGATCGGTTGCCATCGTCGCCAAACCATCGGCGACGGTGTTGACTTCCCGTAGATCGGTCGCCGCGCCGTTTCGTCGGCTCGTGTACATGTTCGCCGAGCCCTCCGGCTCCACTCCGATGATGCGAACCTTGGGATTTGTGAGACGAAGGGCCATGGCCATGCCTGCGATGAGGCCTCCACCGCCGATGGGGACGAGGACGGCGTCCAAATCGGGCAGATCCGCCGCAATCTCGAGGCCGATCGTTCCCTGCCCGGCCATGATGTGGCGATCCTTGAAGGGGTGGACGTAGACGAGTCCCTTCTCCTCGGCCAGCTCACGGGAGCGGGCATAGGCGTCGTCCCAGAGGCGCCCGTGAAGGATGGCTTCGGCCCCGTACTCTCGGACCGCACTCACCTTGCTCGGGTTTGCCCTCTCCGGCATCACCACGTAGCCTGGTATCTGTTGGTGGGATGACACGTAGGCCACCGCTTGGCCGTGGTTGCCGGCGGAGGCCGTGACGATGCCACGTGCTCGGTCGGTGGGAGGCAAGTGGAGCACCATATTGAATGCGCCCCGCACTTTAAACGAGCCGGTCTTCTGGAAGTTCTCCGCTTTGAGCCAAACCTCAAGGCCGGTCCGTTCGCTCAAGGAACGGGAAGAAAAGATTGGCGTGCGGTGAACCAGTCCGGCGATAGTCTGCCTGGCGTCGTCGAAATCCTCTCGAGTGAGTTGCAGATCCATTTTTCGTCCCGACCATTCGGGAAACAGATGATAGCGACCGACACTAGGATTCGCAAAAAGGCATCGCGATGCGGGTGAGCGATCTAACTAGCCGTTGGAGCAAGGAGGGGATCGCCGTTCTCGATGGTGCGATGGGCACCGAGCTCGAAAGGCGGGGCGTCGAGACCAGGCTCCCACTCTGGTCCGCCTGGGGTCTACTGGAGGCGCCGCGGGTCGTGGAGGCGATTCACCGGGAGTACGTGGAAGCCGGCGCGGATATCATCACCGCGAACAGCTTCCGGACTCATCGTCGCTCGCTCGCCGCAGCAGGAATGGGTGATCGCGCCGAGGAGCTGACCCGGCTCGCGTTCGAGCTCGCGGCCCGAGCGCGGGACGAGGTCGGCGCGGATGTTCTGATCGCCGGCTCGATGGCGCCGCTCGAGGACTGCTACCACCCGGAGCGAGTCCCACCCCGGGAACGGCTGCGCGCCGAGCACCACGAGATTGCCGAGAACTTGGCGAAGGCGGGAGTGGATCTCCTTCTGCTAGAAACGATGGGGACGTTGGAGGAGATCGAGGCAGCCTCACGGGCAGCGCGCAGCACCGGGATTCCCTTCATCGTGAGCGCCATCGCACGGGAAGACAGCGAGCTTCTCGGCGGTGAATCTCTCGCCGACATGGTGCGCTTGCTGGAGCCCCTCGATCCTCTGGCCCTCATGGTGAACTGTGGCAACCATCGCGTGTTGAGCGCCGCGCTCGCGAAACTCTTGGCGGCCGAGCCAACAGCTCCCGTCGGTGCGTACGCGAACATGGGAAGACCGGCAGACGGAACCGGCTGGAGCTTTACGGACGAGCTTTCACCGGAGGACTATACCGAGGTAGCTTGCGAGTGGGTGCGCATGGGGGCGAGAGTCGTGGGTGGTTGCTGCGGCACGACACCGGCTCATATCCAGGCCCTGGCGGCTGCGCTCAAGAAATGAAGGTCCTCGGTCTCTCGTATATCGGGGCGTTCGAGGGGTTCGCGGAGGACGGTCGCGTTTCTCGCCGAGCACCTGAAATCATAAGCCGCGACTGGCGAGATGCCGTCGCGTCTTACTTACCGAGGAGTGCCTTGGCAATCGTGGCGAGCTGCATGTTGGATGTGCCTTCGTAGATCTTGCCGATCTTCGCGTCGCGCCAATACTTCTCCGCCGGAAAGTCCTTAGTGTATCCGTAGCCGCCATAGATCTCGATCACCTGTGAAGTGACGCGCTCCGCGACGTCGGACGACAAGAGCTTGGCCATGGCGGCCTCCACCAGGAACGGCTGCCCGCTGTCCCTGAGCCGCGCGGCGTTGTAGACCATGAGCCGCGCTGCCTCCAACTCCGTCGCGCAACGGGCGATCTGGAACTGGATGCCTTGGAAATTCGCGATGGCCTGCCCAAAGGCTTTGCGCTCCTTGGCGTACTGGATGCCATGCTCCAGAGAGCCCCCGGCCAGGCCGATCATCTGGGCCCCGATGCCAATGCGTCCTTCGTTGAGCGTTTCGATGGCGACTTTGTAGCCTTTGCCTGGCTGGCCGAGAACATTGGACTTGGGCACCCGGCAGTCCTCGAGAATCAACTCGTTCGTACTCGAGGCGCGAATTCCAAGCTTGTCTTCCTTCTTACCGACTCGGAATCCCGGGAAGTCCCGTTCCACGAGAAAGGCGGTGATGCCACGATAGCCGGCCTCGGGGTTGATGTTGGCGAAAACGATGAAGAGCCCCGCTTCCGCTCCGTTCGTGATCCAGAGCTTCGTTCCCGTCAAGCGGTAGTGGTCGCCATCCTCGACCGCCCGCGTGGCGAGAGCGAAGGCATCCGAGCCCGATTCTGGCTCCGAGAGGGCGTAAGCCCCCACCGTGTCGGTAGCGAGAGCGCGTAGGTAGTGGTTTTTTTGCTCCTCCGTCGCCCAGCGAATGAGCGCGTTGTTGACGAGCGTATTCTGGACGTCCAGGAAGACGCCGAGTGAGGCGTCGATGCGCGAGACTTCCTCGACGGCCAGAACGGCCATGAAGAAACTGGAACCGGCGCCGGCGTAAGTCTCGGGTATTTCGATCCCCATCAGGCCGAGATCGAAGAGTCTGCGCGCAAGACCGGGATCGATCGCCATGTCCCGGTCCATCCGGGAGACTAGCGGGCGAATCTCTTTCTCCGCGAACTCTCTTACCGTCCCACGGAAGAGCTTCTCTTCCTCCGTGAGCACGGTAAGGCCGGTGGGCTTTTGATCGGTGTCGGTTCGAGGGGTAGTCATGGCCGCGAGGCCGCCCGTGGATCGATTCTAGTAAGTTACCAAATCTTCGATGGCTCGCACCAGATCGTGCGTCTGCGGAAGCATGGCGTTCTCGAGATCGGGGTGGTAGGGGACCCATAGATCCTTGGCCGCCACACGGCGCACCGGAGCATCCAGCCATTCGAAGAGCTCATCCGAGATCCGCGAGGCGATCTCCGCTCCATAACCGAACGAGCGCGTGTCCTCATAGGCCACGAGGGCGCGGTTGGTCTTCCTGACCGACTCGGAAATCGCTTCCCAATCGTAAGGAGAAAGCGTTCGCAGGTCGAGAATCTCGACCGAAATGCCTTTGTCTTCTTGAATCTGGTTGGCCGCGAGGATGCTACGTTGCACCAGGGCGCCATAGGTCACGATGGTGAGATCAGCGCCATCCCGCACCTTCTTGGCCTTGCCAAAGGGGATCATGTAGTTCGGACCGGGGTACAGGCTCTTGTTGTAAGTCTGGCGATACAGGTGCTTGTGCTCCAAGAACAACACCGGGTCGTCGCATCGAATGGCGGTCCGGAGAAGACCATTGGCATCGAGCGCGGTCGAAGGCATCACCACCCGCAGGCCGGGGAGGTGAGTGAAGAGCACCTCGCCGGACTGGCTATGGTAGATGGAGCCACCGGTAAGGTAGCCGCCGGTTGGGACACGCAGGACGACGGGGCAGGAGAACGCTCCGTTCGATCGCCAGCGGAACGTGCAAAGCTCGTTTCGAATCTGCATGAAGGCGGGCCATAGATAGTCGAAAAATTGGATCTCGGCGACCGGCTTCAGGCCGCGGGTTGCCAGCCCCATCGCCATGCCGACGATGTTGGCCTCGGCGAGAGGTGAGTTGTAGACGCGGTGGCCCCCAAAACGCCTTTGCAGACCGAGGGTGACCTTGAAGACGCCCCCCTTTCCCTTTATCTGGTCGAGAGCCTGCTCGCGAGTGGCGTCGGCTACGTCTTCGCCGAAGACCAACATGCGCGGGTTCCACTCGAGCTCGTCCCTCAGGCACGCGTTCAAGAGGTCGACCATCGTTCCTTCCTTGGCCCTGCCGGTTTCGTCGCCGAACTCGGGCTCGGTTTCGAAGTCGGCGGACGTGGGGTCGACGGTGGGACTGTAGAGATGCACGTACAGCCCTTCTGGGTCGGGGTGGGGCATTTGTAGCGTCTGGTCCGCGGCCTCGCGGACCTCGCGATCCACGGACGATTGGAGAGCCTCGAGCTCCTCCTCCGTCGCCAGCCCTTCCCCCAGCAAGAAGCCGCGCATCTTGAGAACGGGGTCCCGTTTCGATTCTTCCTCTCTCTCCCGCGGTGTCTTGTAGAGGCGCTCGTCATCGGAAAGCGAGTGAGAGTAGGGGCGGATGACGTGCGCGTGCGCCAAGGCGGGACCGTTACCGGCCCTCAGATAGACGATGGCATCCCTCAGG
>JBOGJF010000221.1:0-3646 GCA_050747785.1 Vicinamibacteria bacterium | reverse complement strand
GTATTGATCCTGGCCAGCATTGTGGCTGTCCTCGATGTTGCCGTCGCAGGGGCAGTTAGAAAAATGCTCGCGAGCTACGCGTTCGTCATCGAGCGTCCACCAGGCTCGAACGTGCTCATCAATACGGCTGGCTGGGCAGCCCTCGGATTCCTTATTCTGTCGCTCTCGTATGCTGTGGGACTCATCGCGAACTTCCTCTTCTTCTACCTCGCACAGCGCCCGCTCCAGCGTCGTTTTGCTGGCACGGCTCTCGAAAGGCTCGGCGCCAAGTTCATGATGCGTGAGGGTGGGTTTCTTCGCATAGGCGATGACGACAAGCTCCGGGCAGCCCTTGATGCGATCGAAGCCTGGGCCGCAGGACCGGGCGACCGCAGGGCCCGGCGCGCTTATGCGCAAGCAGCAGAGGACCTTTTCGGGAGGCTATTCGACTACCTGCGCCTCCGAGACGAGGGAGTGCAGAAAGATGTCGAATTCTATGTTGGAGTCGAGCGAGCATGCCGCGGCTACATAGTCGGCTTTGGTCTGCTCGCGGTCGCTGCAATATTCCAGTGGCTGCCCTTTCCGAACAAGCTCGATCTAGGAACGACGCTTCCTTTCATGATTTCTTTGATCGTCTGTGCGGGCTTGGCCGTTGGATGTTTTTTTCTCCTGCGCTACGCAATCCTCATGGAGTACGAAGTCCGCGGGCGAGCCTTCTTCGCGGTCCGTGCAAAGGACAAGGAGGATGAAGAGCGAGCAAGGCAGGCACGGACAGTCGAGGCGACAGCGCCGTCGTCATCGGTGCTCTGGCGGATTTTGGAACGATTGATTCGCTAGAACACGACCGTAAACCGGCAGAACCGAATTGTCTCGCTTCCAGGCCTCTTCCCCGGAGTATCTTTTTGTGAACCTTGACATTACGCGATCGACTGGGAAATTATCGTGGCTGACGACCTGCGGCGCCTCTTTGAAAAGAGGCGCCGCAGACCCCTAGTTATCACCTTCTCCCCAGAGTTCACTAACAAAAAAAATCGCGGCGGCCTAGCCCCGGTCCGACCCCGACGACGTCTTCCCTATCCCCCGAAGAACCGCTCCCTGAGGAATTCGGTCAATCGTTTCATCTCGTCTCGATAGCAGGCGAGAGCCTTCACCTTCATCGTTCTACCCTTTGAGTCCGACTCCCGCGCTCTGCGCCCGAGGTGTTGGACGCCTTCCGGCACGAGGTAGCTCTGGTTCCACGGCCCTTTCTCGATTCTCAGCTGAACTGGACGCGCCCTTCCCCGTCCTTCTGGTAAGTCGTAGAACTCCGCGAGCATCTCGCTCAGTCTCTCGTACTCCTTCCCGTTCCCTTCGATCTGAGCCAAGACGAGCTTCCGTGCCTCATCTCGCTCTTCGAGGGTCAGCGACTCTCCCCCTTTTCGTTCGCGCCGCGCCTTTTCTTGCAGCTCGTTATAACGAGCGCTTCCGAGCAACGACTCCGCCACCGACGACTCTACTCTAACCCACGGATACGGACGCCCCCACTCAAGATGCCCCTCACACGAGGCGGTCGTGCCGAATCCGTTCGCCTTGAGCGCAACGATCGTCTCCTTGATTCCTTCGTCCACAGGGCGGCCGAGGCGGTCCTCGATCTGATCTACTTCCTGCTCGATCTCGCGCCAGCGTGTCTCCTTTTCCGCTGTCGCAGTACGATGTTCGATGATCTCGAATGACATATTGGTGTCATGGTTGCTTCCTTTGTGGGCAGGAGCTTCCCGGTTGCGCTGTCACGACGTGGAGATTCGAGATGCGTGAGGGATCTGTTGCTGGTGACGTACTGGGGACTTTCTCTGATTAAAGCACGTCAGCTATCCTCCGTCATGCCGCGCGAGGAGCGGGAAGTGGTCTGGTCGACCAGCTACTCCTGCCTTCCCTGTTCTCATATCTTCCCCGTGCCGTCGCAGGTCGGGCACTCCCCGCTCCCATCGCAGTTAGAGCACCTCGGGCGCCTGTCTTCTCCGAAAGGACTGAGCTTGCCGGCTTGGTAGGCGATGTCGTCCAATATGCCTCCGCCGCCACGGCCGTAACATACCGAACAGAGGCCGTCGCCCCTCTCATCGAACGGGTCGATCGCGGGCCCATAACAGTCCGGACACTTCCTCGTCCCCGCTCCACTCTCCCGGCCACTATCCCCGATTCCCGATGCCGACTTCACGGAACCATCTTCATCTCGATGTCCCACCGCGCTCGTCGAACCGCCGGACCCGCCGTCGCCTACCGACACGGATGGCTCCGCAGCCTTCCACGGACCCAGTCCCAGAAGCCAGGCCCAGAACACAAAGCTCCCGATGATCGCGGCGATTCCGCCGACTACCTGGAGAATCTCGAAAAGCATATTGGGAGGCACCTTGCGCCTGAGCGTGACCGCGAAAGGAGCTGCCTGCGAACCGGAGGGGCGTGAAAGCAACCAGCCCTCTCTGCCATCCGGAAGCCTCACCTTGTACCAGTAGCCGCTTCCATCCGCCTCACGTCCCAGCGGATTGGTGAACTCAACTATTTGCGTCTGATCCAGGTACTCGAGAAGCTCTCCGCGGTGGGCGACCGCGAGAACGGTCCAGGTCCGCCCGGCGAAACCCGGCCTGGCGAAGATCGGCAGCTTGTCGCGTTCGATCCGGACGACGACCCTGATCTCGGCCGGCCAGTCATCGAGGCTGTGGCGTTGCCGCCGCTGGCCGATCTCCCGCGGCGCCTTACGGTAGGCTAGTTCTGTGGCTTGGCGGAGGGCCTGTTCGGGCGTCTCCCGATCATGATGGCCAAATCCTGCGCTCGGCGTAGGGGCAAGCGTTACGAGCAACAGCACAAGAGCGCCGGGACGCCACCATCGGCCCGTCAGGAGATGCTGCGGTCCCTGTCCGCACGCCAAGGCAGGTATCCCTGAACTTGATTCTACTCGGAACCCCCGCTTACTCCGTACTCACCGGTCGCCGGCGGTTTCCGGGCTGCGCTTGCAGCGGCGACGCCGTCCGCGTCATCGGCAGACCAGCCCATTCGCGGGCGCCGTCACTTCTTCTTCCACGACTCTCGCCAGTTCTCCTCAACGTCGAGCCCGGGCAACTCCTTCTTCAGCCTGTCGAGCGCCCGGGCACTGTAGCGCTTGAAACGCGAGGCGCCGATCTTGATCTCTTTGAAGTACTCATCGTCGTCTTGCAGTCTTAGGTGGCGGACGACTGCGAGGGTCTTCGGCGCCGACAGACCGATCTTCTCCGCGAGATCATTGAGGCCCAGCGAGTAGAAGTCGATCTCGTTTACCCGCTTCACGGCAACGACCGCGGCGCCGGGTTCGCCTTCCTTCACGAGCTTGATCGGTACCCCTTCCGCCTTCGTGATTCGGAGACTTATCGCCGCGCCTGATCCGTCCGTCCGCAGGCGCAGGGCCGAGACTCCGGGGAAGATCTGCTCGAACTCCTCGCCAGCCTCGATCCGTCGCAGAACCCGGTTCAGGTCGCCCTCTCCGGGCTGGACGTGACTGCCCTGCACCGACCCCTCCATGATCGCGATCGGCCTGATCCGGGCCCGCGCCTCGACGCGTCGCCGCGAGCCGGGCTTGAGGAGCTTGCGCACCTCGTCGACCTTCGCCTGAAAGAGTGCGAGCAAGTCCTGAGGCGGCCGGGTGGACACGGGCAGCACC
>JBOGJF010000220.1:0-3701 GCA_050747785.1 Vicinamibacteria bacterium | reverse complement strand
CCTCAGTACCTAGCGGGCTAGATTCGCCGCCAGCGCGCCCCACGCCCTTCGCCGAGCCTCTCGAGCCGGCCGGCCTTTCTCTCCCGTCGCAGCAACCGCCGCGAACCCGCCGTCCAGCGAGCGCATCGAGCGGTTCCTCGATCAATTACGCCTCGTTAACGCCGCCAGGCTACCGCCTGGCGGAGACGGTGTCAACCGCCGCCCGACTTATCCTCTCAGCGTCTCCAGCCATCCGGCCGGGTCGATGACCAGAAGCCGTTCGCTCTCGATCTTCTCGGCGATGCGGCAGACCAGGGCGCAACGGTCGGCGCCGATCAGGTCGGCGGTCTTGCGCAGGCGGTCGACGGCGGCGGGCGAAGGGTCGCTGGTCAGCTTGATCTCGACGGCCCAGCGGCGCGTGCCCCAGTCGAGCACGAGGTCCAGCTCGTAGCCGTCGGACGTGCGGAAGAAGTACGGCTGGGGACGATCGCCCGCGGTGGAGAGGACGGCGCGGTCCGAGGAGGGCGACGGCAGGGAACCTCGCGAGCTTCTCCCGGACCTGCCGGGCGTAGAGGCGCGGGACCATCCTTGTAATATGGGAAACAATTCCCAGCTTGCAAGCTCAGGGTGGGTACGGCACGCCGTGGCGGGCGAAGGCGTCGCGGATCTCCTCGGCCTGCCGGTACTCAAACGCGCCCATAGCCGAGCCAGTCCGGCAGGTTCTCCTCGCACCAGCGGCGGTAAGTCGGCGGTGGTGTCGAAGGCGCGGAACGGCTCGTCGTCGAGCACCGGCTTGTAGGTCTTGATGAAGGCGTAGCGGAAGCGGGTCGGCAGCGACCGGCGGGCGGCGGCCTCGAACTCGGCGAGCCACTCGGCCGGGACGCCGTCCTGTTCGGTCCCGACGCCGGCGCTCCGAGGGGTCTCCGCGTTCATGGTTGGCGATCATGGAGCCGGCCCGACGGTCGGCGAACCAGAGAAGGGCGTCTAGCAGGCGGGATTGTTTCACGAGGTGGGGTTGCCGAGGTCGAGAACACCGGCCGCCTTTCCGTCTCTCTTCGTAGAGGGCGGTTACGGGCGGTCGCGCCGCAGGGCCCGCGAGGTCCTCGAGGTACAGGCCCTTGCTTGCGCGAATGCCGAGCCCTATACTGCGAGGCGAACGTGCGCACCGTAAAGACCCTGAAGCCGGGCCAGCCCGGCACGAAGGCGCTCGTCGGCCGCTACGGAGCGAGCCTCCTGTGCGTCCGCTCTCGGTACGACCAGACGACCAGGGAACGCCTCAAGACGGTCGAGCTGATCGTCGAGAGCAGGTCCCGACGCCGCACCACCGTCCCATCCGCCGTGCGCCGCGTCTCCCTCCGGATCGACTGGCGCGAGACCGCTCTCCGCCAGCAGCTCAAGGCCGCCGGAGGCCGCTGGGACCCGGCGGCTCGCGTGTGGGTCATGCGCCGCGATCACGCGGAACGGCTCGGGCTGCTGGGCAGGGTGGTAGGGCGGGGTGATGGCTAGCGGTGGCAAGCTGGTGGGCACATGTGGACAGCGGAGGAATGGGCAGGCGTGGAAAGCGGATGGCTAGGACTGGACAGAAATGGCTAGGTGAAGGAATCGCGTGTCGGTGAGCTCATAGTTGGGCGTCAGTGGTCACAATGGAGTAGGATGGTGCCATGAACACGAGCTACACGGCTGTGATCAAAGAAGATGGCGACTGGTGGATCGGCTGGATCGAGGAGATTCCAGGCGTCAACTGCCAGGAAGCCAGTCGAGAAGAGCTGCTGGAGACGCTGCGCGTCACTCTTCGAGAGGCTCTCGATCTCAACCGCGCCGATGCGCTCGACGCTGCTGGCTCGGAGTATGAGGAGTTCGAGATCGCGGTATGAAGCGACGGGATCTGCTGCGTCACCTCAGGGCCCAAGGCTGCAAGCAATTTCGCGAGGGTGGCCGACACTCTTGGTGGGTCAACGAGGCACAGAATCGGCGGTCAGCGATTCCCCGGCATCGTGAGATCAATGATCATCTCGCCAAAAAGATCTGCAACGACCTGGGGGTGGCGTCGCCGACCTGACACCCAACAAGAGCATCGAGCGGGCGGGATGAACCGGATTCTCAAGAATGACAAGGTCTCGTCCCGCCGCTCATGCTCCGGCCGTTAGGCGGCAAGGAGTAGCGATGAGTGAGTACGAGCCAGTGCTGGAGGCGTTCCATGCCTACGCGACCGGGTACGCGAGGCTCCAGGCTGTGCAAGAGAGCAACTCAGCGATACCACTAGGCGACCAGAAGGCCGGCTGCATCGGCGAGTTCTACGCGCGCCTTTTCCTGAAGCAACGGTTCGCTGGTGCTCGGGTCGAGTTCGGAGGCCACAGCAACAAAGGGTGGGACCTGCTCGTGTCGATTCAAGGCGGTAGCGAACACAAGGTCCAGGTCAGGACCGTTTCGGCATATTCAACCAAGCGTCGCCTCACGCCTGTGCATTGCGGCTGGCACGAGCTCTTCGTGGTGTACCTGGGCCGCGGATTCAATCCAATTGGGTTCTGGATCTGTGCGAACCCCGCCATCGTGGCGGAAGGTGAGGAGCTCAAGGGGCTGTGCGCTCCGACACCAGACGGAGGTGCAGCGGGTTCCGCAGTCCTTGCTCTTGGTGCAAACCGTATCGACGAGTTCATGCAGGCGATACAGCGTGAGCTTGCCGCCTAACAATTCGCTCCAGCGGACGCGGCCGCCGCTTGCGGCTCGCTTCGCTCGGCGCCGGCCTCGGCGCGCCGCTGAGCTCATGATCCGTTAGCCGCCTGAGGAATCTGTGGAGGAATCAATTCCGTGAGAACCCTTTACGCGTTGTTCGCCGCCGTGATCCTGGCCCTCGGTCTGCTCCACATGGGCACGACGCTCCGGCTCTCTTCAACGCCGAGCGCCAAAGTCTGGTTTTTTGGGGCCGGAATGGCTATCGCACTTGGCGGAGTCTTGAACTTCTTGAATCGGCGATATGGCCTCGCTGCCCCCGGCCTCCGGGCTGCGTGCATCGGAGCCAACGTACTCATGCTCTGTTTCGGCGCCGTCGCTGGACGCGTGACCGGCGCTGGGGCCGCGGAACAGGTCGTCATACTGACAGTGCTGGCTTCAGCTCTCATCCTATCGGCCATGCGTTCCGCTAGCGTCAGCACTCAGGTTCCACGAGCGTGAGCATGCGTGACGTCAACTCGCAGGGCACGGCGGCTAACGAAGTAGAGATTCGTGCCGCGCGTAGCCGCGGCGCGAATCTGGGGTTGGACTCAATCCGGGCACGATGGCGCGGGTTGCGCGCCTTGGGTTTTCAACGGCCGTGCGGGTGGTGGAGGGGTGGCGTTCGCGGAGGAGGGTGAGTGACATTTCGCTTCCAGTCTACGACAAATCCGTCACAGATTGGAAGCGAGGCTCGCCGGCGGTCGGAACGGGCGGCTGCCCCGGGAGGTCCCGCTCCTCACTACAGGCGACTACTGCGGGTTAGGATCGTGACTCGCATGTCGGCGGACTGCGTAAGGGTCGACGGCCGGTGGGTGCGAGCGCGGAGGGTTCCGGTCACCACCGCTTGCCCATGCGCACGAGCGGAACCGCGGCGCCGCCTCGATCGTCGGTCACGCGTTCGAAGACCTCGTAGCCGCAGGCGCGGTAGAGGGGCTCGCCTGCCATGGTCGACATCAGCTCCGCTCGCTGGAAGCCTTCCGACCTGGCCGCCTCCTCGCAGAGCGCGAGGA
>JBOGJF010000219.1:0-15355 GCA_050747785.1 Vicinamibacteria bacterium | reverse complement strand
GAGCGAGGCTCACGCCCTCGATGTCGCCCAGAGGGTCCACGCCGAGGAGCTCCAAGAACGTGGGCGCGACATCCACGAGACCAACCTGCTGCGTCACTACCGTGCCCGCGGGGATGCGGCCGGGCATGCGCATGACCAGTGGGACGCGGAGCATCTCATCGTAGAGAGAAAAATCGTGGGTGAAGTAGAGGCCGTGCTCTCCGAGCGCCTCGCCGTGGTCGCCCACCACCGCGACGAGCGTATCGTCGGTGAGCTCGAGCTCGTCGATGGTGGCGAGGAGGCGGCCCAGGTTGTCATCCGTATAGACGACCGCGCCATCGTAGAGATCGCGAATCTCTCCGAGCGACTCTTCCGGATAATGAGCCTGGCCGAAAAAGATCTCGCCTCGCGATCGACGCCGCAGCGCGAAATCCAGGAGTGCGGGGTTATCGGGGTAGTCGCGCAGGACGAGATCTAGATAGGGACCACCGGAAAGATCCGCGTAGGGCGTGGGTAGAAACTCCTCGCCGAGATCCCGTTCCAACAACGACTTCAGGTGCACGACCTGAGGGTCCTCCTGGTGTTGGGGTGCGTAGAGCGTGGAATAGGGGTACCCAGGGGTGTACGGGAAGTGCGGATCGATGAAATGGATCCACAGTAAGAAGGGTTGGTCGTGGTTGGCGTGCAACCAATCGCTAGCGGCGAGAGACAAGCTGCGGGCGTCGAGCCCAGCGGAGAACGTGTTGTTGTGATACTCGTCGAAGCCTTGATCGAAGGCGGACTTCCGCCGGAGCCAGCTGTGGCGGGTCATAGCGGCCGTCCGATAGCCCGCCGCCGATAGCCGTTCGGCGAGAGTCTCGACCTCCGATGGCAGCGACGCCGGATGGTTCCGGACGCGGTGCAGCGGGGGCGTGAGCCCGGTCATGACCGTCGCCAGGGAGGGTAGGGTGAAAGGAGCCTGGGCGATGGCCTGCTGAAAGTTGACGCCTTGCTTCGCCAAACGATCCAGATTGGGGGTCGTGAGACGCGGGTAACCGTTCGCGTGCACGCGATCGGCGCGGAAGGTCTCGATGGTAACGAGCAGCAGGTTGGGTCGGCGCGGTCGGGCGACCTCCTCCGAGATCTCGCAGCCAGCCGCGAGGAGCGCGGCGACGACGATGAGGAATGGCGATGTGATCGATCGCGAAGAGGGCATTTGCCCCAAGAGGGTGATCTCGTCTAGTCGGGCTGCGCGTTGCCAGAGCTGGGGACCGAGTCGATGGAGTGCGGGGCGAGCTGGGTGGCCGCCCGTTGGAACACGATCTTCCCGTCGATGAGGTGCACGCGAATGGTGTCCCCCTTGAAGAACTCGCCGCTGATGAGCTTCTGGGCCAGCACGTTTTCTATCTGGATCTCCACCTCGCGGTTGAGCGGCCGGGCGCCGAAGAGCGGGTCGAAGCCGTCCGCGGCCAGCTTCTGCTTGACCGCGGGCGACACCTGGATGAGCAGACCCTGCTCGGCGAGACGATTCTCCAAATCGACCAGCACCAACTCGACGATCTGGCGAATGTGCTCCTCATCGAGCTGGTGGAAGACGATGAGGTCGTCGATTCGGTTGAGGAGCTCCGGCTTGAAGACCTTCTTGACCTCGCGCATCACGCGCTTCTTGATCTCCTCGTACTTGACCGAGGGAACGGGGCTCGCGAATCCGATGCCGGTGTACTCGCGGGTGATGTCTTCGCTGCCGATATTGGAGGTGCCGATGATGATGGTATTGACGAAGCTCACCGTGCGTCCCTGGGCATCGGTCAGCCGGCCGTCGTCCAGAATCTGGAGCAGCAGGTTGAAGACGTCGGGGTGCGCCTTCTCGATCTCATCGAGAAGCAGCACGCTATAGGGGTTGCGCCGCACTTTCTCCGTCAGCTGGCCGCCCTCCCCGTACCCGACGTAACCGGGCGGCGAGCCGATGAGCTTGGACACGGAATGCCGCTCCATGTACTCGCTCATGTCCATCCGGATGAGCCGCTCCTCGTCGTCGAGGAGGAACTCGGCGAGGGCCTTGGCGAGCTCGGTCTTGCCGACGCCGGTGGGTCCGAGAAAAATGAAGGAGCCAATCGGTCGCGAGTGTCCCTTGAGGCCGGCCCGATTGCGCCGGATGGCATTCGAGACCGCTTCGACCGCGTTCTCCTGACCGATGATGCGCCGATGGATGTTGTCCTCCATGCGGGTCAGCTTTTCCGCCTCGGACTCGAGCATGCGCGTAAGGGGAATACCGGTCCAACCCGCGACCACCCCGGCGATGTCCTCGCTCGTCACCGTGGAGTCCTGGGGGCTACGTGATTCCCGCCACGCCGCGATCTTCTCCCGCAGATCCTTGTCGATGCGGATGATGCCGTGCCGGGCCATGGCGGCTCGCTCGTAGTCCCGCTCGTTGTAGGCATCGCGTTGCTCGGCGAAGAGTTTCTCGCGGTCGCGCTTCAGCGACCGGATCTCGGGGGGCGCGTAGACTAGCTCCAAGTGTTTTCGCGAGCCCGCTTCGTCCATGAGGTCGAGGGCCTTGTCGGGCAAGAAGCGATCGGTGATGTAGCGCTCGGCGAGCTTGGCGGCGGACATCAAGGACTCTGCGGTGAACTTGACATCGTGGTGAAGCTCGTACCGCCTCTGCAGACCTCTCAGGACCTGGTAGGTCTCCTCGGCACTGGGCTCGGTGATGAGGACGCTCTGGAAGCGGCGCTCGAGGGCCTTGTCTTTCTCGATGTGCTTCTTGTAGTCCTCGAGGGTCGTCGCACCGATGCAGCGTAATTGCCCACGGGCTAGAGCGCTCTTCAACATGTTGGAGGCGTCGAGGCCCCCCTCCACGTTCCCGGCTCCCACCACGGTGTGAAGCTCGTCGATGAAGAGGATGACCTGTCCGGCTGCGGCGAGCACCTCGTCCTTGATGGTCTTGAGACGCTCTTCGAACTCGCCCCGGAACTTGGAGCCGGCCACGACCTCGCTCATTTCCAGCATCAGCACGCGCTTGTTGAGGAGCGTCTCCGGGACCTCGGCATCCACGATGCGCTGGGCCAAACCTTCCACGATGACCGTCTTGCCGACGCCGGGCTCGCCGATCAGCACCGGATTGTTCTTCTTGCGGCGAGAGAGAATCTGAATGACCCGGCGAATCTCTTCCTCCCGGCCGACCACCGGATCCAGCTCGCCCTTGCGCGCGAGCTCGGTGAGATCGCTCGTGTATTTCTGCAGCGTCTCGAACTTGCTGTCGGCGCTCCGTCGATCGTCGACGGTGCGGCCCCCGCGCATGCGCTGGACGGCTTCTTTAGTGCTGTCGGCGCGGAAACCGATCTCGCGGAGGATGCGTGCCGGAAGCCCGGCGGGCTCGCGATGAAGTGCCAGGAACATCGCACCCACGCCGATGAAGCGGTCGCCGAGATTGTCCGCCTCCGTCTTCGCCATGCGCAGCAGCTCGGCGGTTTGCGAGGAGATGAGGATCTGGAGCGGACCCTCGCGGTTGATCTTTGCCTTGTGGCGTTGCGCGGCGTAAACGAGGTCGAGGATGGAAGTCTTGGTTTCCGCCGGCTCACGCCCGAGATCTTTGAACAGGCGCAGCACCTCGGAGTCGTCTTGCTCGAGAAGGCCGATGAGAACGAACTCCGGAGAGAGCTCGTTCTGTTTCAGGTTGACGAGCTCCATCGAGCCGATGTTGATGGCTTCGATCACCCGCTCCGTGCAGTGCCGGAACAGGACGTTGTTCATCGCTTCCATGCGCAGATAATAGCATGTACCGGCAACGCCGGCCAACCACCGGGGCTACAAATCACTGGAGAATGTTATAATTAGCGGCGCAGACCACCTGCCGTGAGAATCCTCGTTTTGACCTCCTCGTACCCTAAGTACCCGGGAGACGCGACCGCCCCCTTCATCGAGTCCATTACGCAAGAGCTCGCGTCCCGGGGGCACGAGCTCACGGTCGTGCTTCCCGCCCGGCCCGATCTCTCTCCGGCATCGGTACCGGGAGTCTCTTTCCAGCCGTATCACTATGCACCGACCGAGCGCCTGGCGGTCTTCGGCTACGCCGAGGCCTTGCGGGGCGACGTCGCGGTGCGAGCATCGACTTATCTCGTTTCTCCCCTCGCCATTTTATCGGGGGTCGCGAAGACCGTGGAGGCGGTGCGCCGTGAAGGGTACGACTTGCTCCACGCCCATTGGGTCGTGCCCAACGGGGCCATGGCGTTGCCGGCGGCTCGGAGGGGAGGGCTGCCGTTGGTGGTGAGCCTCCACGGCTCGGACGTGTTCCTCTCCGAGAAGAAACGGATCTTCCGGCAGGCGGCGCGGCTCGTCTTCCGGCGAGCGGCCGCGGTCACGGCTTGCAGCGACGATCTCGCGGAGCGAAGTCGGGCGCTCGGTGCGTCACCTCGGCCGGTCGTCATTCCCTACGGGGTCGATACGGCTTCGTTCCAGCCGACGCGCGAGGAGGTGACCCGCCTTCGCGAACGACTAGGTCTCGCCGCCGCCCAGCCGATGGTGTTGGCGGTGGGAAGGCTGGTGCACAAGAAGGGGTTCGAGGTCCTGGTCGAAGCCATCCCTCGCTTGGTCGCCCGTCACTCCGATCTCAAGGTCGTCATCGCTGGCGGCGGCGATCTCGCGGCGTCGCTGGCGGCACGAGCGGACGCATCCGGTGTCCGGGACCACCTCGTTCTTGTGGGAAAGGTCTCGCGCGAAGAGCTACCCGCCTACTACGGGGCCGCCATGGTCACGGCGGTGCCCTCGATCCACGATGATGCCGGCAACGTCGACGGGCTCCCGAACGTCGTGCTCGAGGCCCTGGCGTCGGGCTCGTCTATCGTGGCGAGCGCGGTCGCCGGTATCCCGCAAGCGGTGAGCCATCGGAAAGAAGCGCTGCTGGTTCCCGAGCGCGATCCGAAGGCTCTCGCGGAAGCGATCCTCGAGCTTCTTGCCAGCCCGGACGTGAGAGAGTCGTTAGGGAGAAACGCACGGGAGAGAGCGCGGTCGGTGTTCAGTTGGGGCCGCGTGGGAGATCAATTCGAAGATGTCTTTCGGACCGTCACGCGATCTCGCGGCACGGCGTCTTAGATACGGCGGTCCCCGCATCTACGACCGCCGGGAGCGGTGGCTCCTCGCCGGCTTCGACGTGGCGCTCCGCGTTGCCACGCCCCTCGTGGGGCTCGCGCCCTCGTCGTCGGTCAGGCTCGACGCCGGCTCGGCGCGTCGCATCCTCGCCGTCCGCTTGGATCGCCTGGGAGATCTACTCATGACGCTACCCGCCCTTGCCGAGCTCCGACGGCTAGCTCCGGACGCAGAGATCGAGCTCGCGGTGGGGAGTTGGAACGAGGAGATCGCCAGAGGGCTTCCGTTCGTGGATCGGCTGAGGATCGTCGACGCACCCTGGTCGGCCTGGGGCAAGCGTGTCCGTTGGCGTGACGCCGAGCGAGCCCTGCGCGACGGGGGGACGCCGGATCTGGCCATCGAGTTCCAGGGAGACGTGCGCGCGATCATGCTGATGGCGCGTACCGGTGCCACCCTTCGCGCGGGCTACGGCGATACCGGTGGCGGTTACCTCTTGACGCATGTCGGTCTCTGGGACGAAGCGAGGAGTTGGTATCGCCAGAACGTCGAGCTCTTAGGAGTCCTTTTTCCGGGCAAACCGCTTTCCGAGACCATCGAGCCCTACAATTTTCTTCTCCCCGAGGATCGTCGGCTCGGCCAAGAGGTCATGGACGGCCTCGGCCTGAAGCGCCGCCCGTTCATCGGCATCCATCCAAGCGCCGGCCGCGCGATCAAGCAATGGCAGGTGGACAGGTATGCCGCGCTTGCCGATCGGCTCGCCGAGGCGACTTCCGGCACGGTGATCCTCACCGGTTCTGCCTCCGATCGGGAGCTGGTCGAGAAAGTGGCCGCCCGCACCGAGTCAGGGCCTTTGACGCTCATTGGAGGGGTCGGTCTTCGCGGCTTCGCGGCGCTACTCGAAAGGCTCGATCTCTTCGTGAGCGGAGATACCGGACCGATGCATCTGGCGGACGCCGTGGCCTGTCCGGGAGTCGCCATCTTCGGTCCCTCGGATCCGCGCCGCTACCGGCCGGAGAGCGACGACATGCGAACGGTGGTTCGAAATCCTCTCTATTGCTCGCCGTGCAACATGATCCGAAGGCCTCCCCGCGAATGCGCTATTTTGGAAGCCCCCGAGTGCGTCTCGACCGTCACGGTGGACCAGGTGTTTGAGGCGGCGCTTCATCGCTTGGCGTCCGCGCGCGACCGGTCATTCTCATGAGGGCGATGAGGGTCCTCAGTCTTTCGATCTCGCTCTCGCGAAAGAAACCGAAGGTCAGAAGCGCGACGGGGTAGAGTGCCAGCGCGCCCAACTTGATGAAGACGGTAGACCACGAAGGCTCTCCCGCCACGCGCGAGACCGCGAAGACGATCCCGCCCGCGAGAGCGATGACGCCGAGTCGTTTCCACTCGAAAGGGATTGGGTAGTGGCGGTTCGCGAAATGATATCCGAGCGCCGCCATCACCGCGTAGCCGCCGACCGTAGCCCAGGCGGCCCCCATCATGCCGAAGCGCGGGATGAACGCGAAGTTCATGGTGATGTTCACGAAGGCAGCCGCGAACGTGAGAACCGGATAGTAGTAAGCCTTCTTGCTGATGCCGATTCCGATCGAGGTCAGCGTGAAGACGCCCTGGATCAAGTAGGCGAGCACGATGACGGGGATGACGAGGTAGGCCGCATGGAAGGCGTCGGCGGTCATCAGCACCAGGAGCTCTCGCCCGAGCACCGCGATCAGGACTCCGGCGCCCACGAACACTGCGGCGACGTAGGTGACCAGACGTGCCAGTGTCCGGGCGGCATCCGGCTGGGTCAACAACGAATAGACGAACGGGCTCCAGGCAAGCTCGAAGGCGGACAGAAAGAACTTGATGCCGGTTCCGAACATGTAGCCGACGTGATAGAGCCCCACTTCGGCGCGGGTCGTGAAGTGATCGAGGATCTTGCGGTCTGCCAGATTCAAGGCCTGATAGGCGAGGCCGTGGGGCACCTTGGGAAGCCCGAAGCCGAGCGCCTCCTTGAGCATCCTCGTCGAGTAGCCGATGCCCAGGTTTCGCGAAAGGGTGGGAAGGAGAGCCAGGACGAAGAGCGCGGACGAAATGACGTCCGACCACAGGACTCCTAGGACGCCCCAGCCCCGGATGACGAGCAGAACCTTGAGACCGGCGTTGAGCGAATTGCGAAACACGGTAGCGGTCGTGAAGTAAGCGGCGCGCTCCTCGATCCGAAAGAGATTCATCGGAACGAAGGCGAAACCCATGAGGAGGGTGTCCGCGGTGACCAGAACGACGAGCTGGCTCTGGTCGCTTCCCAGCAGGAGGCGGCTCAAGGGCTCGGCCAGGAAGGCGCTCAGGGCGAAAAGGCCTATGCCGATGGCGCTGGCGGTCGTGAGGATGGTGGTGGTGAAGACCTTCCGATCCCGCTCGTTCTGCTGCTCGTAGTAGATGCGAAAGAAGCCGGCATCGAGTCCCATGCGGAAGAGAATCTTGGCGGTGACGCCGAGGAGGAGAAGGATCCCGAGCGTGCCGTAATCGGAGGAAGTCAGGTGCCGGGTCAGGATGGGGAGGAGGAGGAAGTTGATGAGCGTGCCGAAGACATCGGCGGCTCCGTAGATCGCCGAGTGCCGAAAGAGGGTCTTGAGCTGGGCCAGCAGCATCGGCCTATCTTATGCTGGAATCAACAGATAAGGTGCGCGGCCCCGGTTCCTCCGGCGGGAACGTTGGCATCGCGTTCCAATCTCATTTAATCTCAGTAGATGACGTCAGCCGTTCGTTTGGGGAATCGCGAAGTGGGCGGCGAGCGTCGTGATGCGCCCTGTTTCATCATCGGCGAAGTGGCCTCCGCGCACCAGGGAGATCCCGAACAGGCCATCGCCCTGGCCCGCGCCGCGAAGGAGGCCGGAGCGGACGGGATCAAGTTCCAGCTCTTTGCGGTCGTGGAGCTCATCGCCCCGAACGATCCGCGGTATCCCACGTTCGACCAGATCGAGATCGCGCCCAAGGAATGGGAACGGATACTGCGGGAGACGGCCGGATTGGGTCTCCCGGTGCTCGTGGACATCTTCGACCGGCCGAGCCTTCGGGTCGCCGAGAAGAATGGAATCGATGCCTACAAGATCCACTCGACCGACATGGAGAATCCCGATTTCATCCGAGAAGTCGCCTCGACTGGAAAGCCGGTTCTTCTTTCCACCGGTGGGAGCCGCCTGCAGACCGTCGAAGCCGCGATGGCGGCCGCGATGGCCGAAGGCAATGGACGGATCATCCTTCTCCACGGCGTTCAGAATTTTCCCACCGCGGTCTCGGATTCCCATCTCCGGTACATTCGAACCCTGAAGAAGCGATTCGATGTGCCGGTCGGGTTTCTCGATCACGTCGACGCGGGCTCACCGATGGCCCGTCTCCTGCCCGCTCTGGCGGTGGCGTTTGGAGCCGACTTGGTGGAAAAGCACATCACGTTGGATCGGGGGGCGAAGGGGTTCGACTACGAGTCTTCCTTGGAGCCTCAGGCTTTCGCGGAGATGGTCGAGCTCATTCGCCAGGCGGAGCAGGCTTTCGGCCGTTCGGAGGGGTCGGTCGAAGACCCCGCCGCCCATCAATACCATCAGTTGATGCGCCGGGCCGTGGTATCCCGAGAGCGATTGCCCAAAGGAGCCCCCCTGCGAGCCGAGCAGCTCGCGTTGCTGCGAAATGCGAAAGGTCTCGCGCCCTTGTATCTCCCGCGGCTTCTCGGGCGGAAGCCGCGTCACGACATCCCGGCTTGGGAGCCGCTCACGGAGGAGCTCTTTGAGTAAAGTCATCGGTGTCATCTCGGCGCGCATGGCCTCCCGCCGTTGTCCGGGGAAGGCCATGGCTCTTCTCGCGGGCAAACCGCTCTTGGAGCACCTGCTGAAGCGTTTGCTCTCGGTCGAGGAGCTGGATGGCGTCGTGCTCGCGACCTCGGAGGCCCCGGAGAACCGGGTTCTGATCGAGCTGGCCGAAAGGCTGGGCGTCGGCGTCTTCGCCGGCGACGAGGAAGACGTTCTCGGACGCTACGTGGAAGTCGCTCGCCGCTGGCAGGCGGATGACGTCGTGCGGGTGACCGCCGACAATCCGCTGACGGATCTATCCCTTATCCGCAACATGGTCGCTCTTCACCGCCGGGAGAGGGCGGACTATACCTACGTGCCTGGCGACGCGCTCCTCATGGGAATCCTGCCCGAGGTCATCTCCCGACAGGCTCTCGAGCAGAGTCATCGGGACGGCGAGGACCGCCACCGCTCCGAGCTCGTGACCCTATATATAAAGGAGAACCCGGAGCGGTTTCGCATCGCCAAGGCCGAGCTGTCCGAATCGCTCTACCGGCCCGCTTACCGTCTGACGGTGGATGAGCCCCCCGATCTAGAGCTTATGGAGGAGATCTTCGATAGACTGTACCGTCCGGGCGAGGTGTTGGAGACCGCGGCCGCCATTCGACTCCTCGACGAGGAGCCTGGTCTGGTGCGGATCAACGGCCACCTGCGCCACGGAAAGGCGAATCTGCGCTCGGTGGAGCTCGACAACAGCAACAAGCAGGGATGAAAAACATCACGTTCGGAGGTCGACCGATTGGCGAGGGTCATCCGACCTTCGTCATTGCCGAGGCGGGAGTGAATCACAACGGCGATGTGGAGCTCGGTCGAAGGCTCATCCGCGAGGCCAAGAAGGCCGGTGCAGACGCCGTCAAGTTCCAGAGCTATAAGGCTGGCAAGATCTCGACCCGCACGGCACCGCGCTATTGGGTCGAGCCCGACGATCCAAAGGGCTCTCAGTACGACACGTTCGCCAAGCTGGATGTCTTCGGGGAGGCGGAGCATCGGGAGCTCTTCCGCTTCGCGAAGGAGATCGGCATCGTCTGCTTCTCCACTCCTTTCGACGACGAGGCCGTGAACATGCTCGAAGAGCTCGGCGTTCCCGGATACAAGATCGCCTCCGCCGATCTGACCGACCTTCCTCTCATCGAGCGTGCGGCGCGCACAGGGAAGCCGCTCTTGCTGTCGACGGGGTTGGCCCAACTCGCCGAGATCGGCGAAGCCGTGGCAGTCGTCCGGGCGGCGGGGAACGACCAAATCGTGCTCCTCCACTGCACGCTCCAGTACCCTTGCGACTACGAGAACGTGAATCTGCGGATGATGCTCCACCTGAAGGCGGCCTTTCCGGAGATCCCGGTGGGCCTTTCCGATCACAGTCTGGGGATCGCGGTGCCGCAGGCGGCGGTCGCTTTGGGAGCGGTCGCCATCGAGAAGCACTATACCGTGGACAAGACCTTACCCGGGAGCCCCGATCATTACCTCTCCGTCGACCCCAACGACCTGCGGGTCATGATGGATGCCATCCGCGCCATCGAGAAGTCGATGGGACGCTACGAGAAGGGGCCGGTGGAGGCCGAGTCCGCGGCCTATCGCTACGCCCGCCGCAGCATCGTGTCGGCGCGCGACATCGCGCGCGGCACGCGCATCAGCCGAGACATGCTCACCTTCAAGCGGCCCGGGACCGGCATCTACCCCAAGTTCGTGGAGCAGGTCGTGGGGCGTACCGCCCGCGAGGACATCGCGGAGGATACCGTTCTGACGTGGGAGATGCTCTGAGATGAAGGGGAATCTGCGAGTCCTCGCCATCGTGCCCGCGCGCGGCGGTTACGACGAGGTCCCGTACCTCAACATCAAGAAGCTCGGTCCGTTACCCCTCGTCGCGCACACGCTGCGGGAAGCGGCCAAGAGCCAGTACGTCGATCGGGTCGTGGTGTCGACCGACGACCAGCGGGTCGCTTCGGTGGCGCGTGAGTATGGGGCCGACGTGCCCTTCCTGCGACCGGCGGAGCTGACGCAGGTGCCGCTCATCAAGCCGGTGGTCGCGCACGCGGTTCGATTCCTCGAAGAGAACGAAGGCGACCGGTACGATATCGTCGTCATGCTACAAGCGACCTCGCCCTTCCGAACCGCCGAGCAGGTCGACGAGGCACTCGATCGACTCGTCGACGGCAACCTCGATTCCGTCGTTTCGGTGCGCGAGGAGAAGGCTCTCATGTGGCGCCTGGTCGACGGCAAGCTGACGCAGGCCTTCGGCACACCCGGGCGACGCGAGGACATGGAACCGCTCTTCCGGGAGGACGGGGCCATCTGGGCCATGACGCGGTCCGTTCTGGATCGGCCCGATCGGCTCGGATCACGCATCGGTTATACACTGATGGACAAGTCATCCTCTCTCACGGTTCACGACATTCATGATTTCTGGTTGGCGGAGAAGCTGGTGCGCCTACCCCGCATCGTGTTTCGCGTGGACGGCGGAGCGCAAATCGGCATGGGTCACGTTTATCGGAGCCTCGCCATCGCCGACGAGCTCCGTTCCATCTCGAACGCCGACGTGCAATTCCTCATGAGCGCGGAGCACCCGGAGGGTGTGAAGCGTGTTTCGAGCTCGGGCTACACGGTGCGCGTCGTCTCGACGGGCGGTGTGGACGGGGTGCTGGAGGCGATCCAGGAATACTCGCCCAACATCGTGGTCAACGATCGACCCTTTTTGGAAAGAGACTACCTCGAGGCGTTGGCGAAGCTCGGAGCCTCGACGGTCAACCTGGTGGATAGCCTCGAAGATATCGAGAGGCCGGCCGAGATGACGTCGATGATCATCGCCACGATGCACGGCGATCAGCTTGAGCTCGAAGACTACTACGGTGGACCGGAGTTCGCCATTCTACGGGAGTCCTTCGCCGGACGGGCGCCCGCCATCCGCGACGAGGCGCGCGATATCGTCGTGAGCTTCGGGGGAAGCGACCCGCAAGGCCTGACGCTCAAGGTGTTGCGCGCCCTCGACGGATTGGACGAGCCGAATGCGGACCTGAGCGTGAAGGCGGTCCTCGGCCCCGCCTTCAGCTATCAGCAGGAGCTCGAGCGTCTTGTTCCGACGCTACGCCGCCCCCCGACCCTTCTCGAGAACGTCGAGCACATGGCGGAGACACTTTCTGGCGCCGATCTTGTCTTCTGCGCGGGCGGGATGACCGTGTACGAGATCGCGGCCCTCGGGACTCCGGGTATCGTGCTTTGCCAGAATGCCAAGGAGAAACGACGCATGGAGACGTTCTCCAAGTTCGAATCGATCGTGCACCTGGGTCTCGGTACGGAAGTCGGAGAAGAGCAAATCCGCGAGACCACGCGGGCCGTCCTTTCCGACGTCGAGCGGCGCCGCGCGATGAGTGAGGCGGGCCGCAAGCTGGTGGACGCCAAGGGAGCGCAACGGGCCGCGGAGGTCGTCAAGTACGCGGTGCAGCGGGGTCCCGCGGCACGGGGGTCGAGACGATGAAACACCTCATCACGGGAGGCGCTGGTTTCGTCGGCTCCCATTTGGCCGGCACCCTTCTCGATCGCGGCGACGAGGTCTATGTCATTGACAACCTCTCCACCGGCAGCATCGAGAATATCGAGCACCTCAAGGATCACCCGAGCTTTCACTACACCATCGATACGATCTCGAACGAGCCGGTGACCGCGGAGCTCGTGGATCGCGTCGACGTGATCTTCCACCTGGCGGCGGCGGTGGGTGTGCGGCTCATCGTAGAGAGCCCGGTGCACACGATCGAGACCAACGTCCACGGCACCGAGACCATACTCACCCTGGCCAACAAGAAGAAGAAGAAAGCCCTCATCGCCTCGACCTCCGAGGTCTACGGCAAGAGCGTGAACGTGCCCTTCCGAGAGGATTCCGATCTGGTCATGGGCCCCACCAACAAAGGGCGCTGGAGCTACGCCTGCTCGAAGGCCATCGACGAGTTCCTGGCCCTCGCTTACTTCAAAGAGAAGAAGCTACCGGTGGTCATCGTGAGGCTCTTCAACACCGTGGGGCCGCGGCAGACCGGTCAATACGGCATGGTCATCCCGACGTTCGTCAAGCAAGCTCTGTCCGGACGTCCGATCACCGTCTTTGGAGACGGCCAGCAGTCGCGCTGCTTCACCGACGTCTCGGACGTGGTGAAGGGGCTGGCGGTGCTTGCGGTGACCAAAGGCGCCGAGGGTGAGGTCTTCAACATCGGAACCCAGAACGAGATCACGATCTTGGACCTGGCCAAGAAGATCAAGGAGATGACGGGAAGCAAGGCCGAGATTGTCTTCGTTCCCTACGAGAAGGCCTACGAGGAGGGCTTCGAGGACATGCCCCGGCGCGTGCCGGACATCAGCAAGATTCAGAAGCTCATTGGATACAAACCCTCTCTCACACTCGAGCAAACGCTTCAAAGAGTGATCGATTTCTTCTCGCAGGCCTGACGCCGTGCGCGATCCATGGCTAGCCGCCATTCTGGCATTGGCTGCCGGGCTCCGAATCTACGGTTTGGGCCACGGTCTCCCCCACGTCTACAACCCGGATGAAGCGAACATCATGGCCCGCGCGCTCTCCATCGCCCAGGATCCCAACCCGCACTACTTTCTCTACCCAAATCTTTTCTTCTTTTTCTTGTTTGCAGTAATAGGCGGTCTCTTCGTCGTGGGGAGGATGGTCGGGCGCTACGCGAGCCTCGGCGCCTTCGAGGCACGTTTCTTCGAAGACCCAACCGACTTCTACCTGGCTGGAAGATGGGTGGGCGTGCTCGCGGCGCTCGTGACGATCGTTCTTACCTACCGCCTGACGCTGAGACACTTCGGCCAGACGGCGGCCCGTGCCACCGCGCTCTTCACGGCGGTGGCCTACTTCCATGTCCGGGACTCACACTATTTGAAGCACGACGTTCCGATGGGACTGCTCGTCGTTCTCGCGCTCACCGCATTCGATCGGATTCGGGAAGATCTGCGGCTTCGCTCCTACGTCCTTTCGGGAGTAGCCATGGGAGTGGCTTTTGCCACACACTACTACGCCATCTTTCTCGCCCCGGCCTTTGCGCTCCACCATCTATCGCTTTGGCGGCTTCGCCATGTGTCGCGCGTCGTCGCGGCGGGAGCGGTAGCGGCGTTGGTCTTCTTCCTGCTGTCGCCGTTCGTCCTGCTCGAGCTTCCGGTGGCGCTCGATCACATGGTCGCGAATCGCGAGGTCGTGATGGATCGCAGCGTCTCGGGAAGCTCGTTTCTGCTACCGAGCCTGCCCGCTTATCTAAGATTCCTGACCGAGCAAGGGCTCGGTTACCTTCTGTGCGCGCTCGTCTTGGTGGGGGGCGTCCTGATGGCCCACCGCGATCGCGCGCGGTTCGTGCTCTGGAGCGGTTTTCCGCTTTTTTTCTTCGTCTTCATCGCGTACACGTTTTTCGCGGGACGCTATCTGAACCCGATCCTTCCCAGCTTGGCGGCAGCGGCGGGTATCGCGGTGGGTGCGATTCAGGAGCGTCTCGGTTGGCGCGCGGCCGCGTTGGTGGCGCTTGCGGCCTCTATCCAACCACTCTACCGAGACGTTCAGGTGGATCGCCTCTTCGGCGGCAACGACACGCGAACCCTGGCCAAGGAATGGATCGTGAACGAGCTGCCGGATGGGGCGCGGGTTGCCCTTCAGTCCTACTCGGTCCCCGTACCTCAATCCGCGGCGAGCATCCGGCGAAGTCTTGCGGTAAACGACGCTCTAGGCGAGCTGGACCGCAAAGGAAAGTACTCGTACCTGTTGGCGGTGGCCGAAGAGACCCACCCCGCGTATGACCTCGTTTTCCTGGGCAAGGGCGACGAGAAGGATCGCACGTACCTCGACTACCAAGACGTGGTGTCCCGGGAGCTCGATCCCCTCTTCGACGGCGATGGGTTGACGCTCGTGTTGCGCTACCCACCCGGTCCCCTGCCCCCGCAGGTCGAGGCGTTCTTCGCGAGCGTCATGGAACGAGGCACCGAGCTCGCCCGGATCACGCCGTTTCAGGAGGATGAGCCCGAACGACACCCTTACCTCGACAATGAGGACTGGCCCGCGCGTGCGGGGCTTTCCTATACGGGCCCACTGATCGAGATATGGTCGCTCGAAAAGCGCTGAATCTAGCGCTCGCTTTGCTCCCCGTTCTGATCGCCGGCGCGGCGACTTACTGGGTCTACCGGACGCCGTCCGCTGCCTACGTGGATTTCGAGCGCCGGTATGAAGGAGGATTCATCTCCGGCTTCCATGGTCACGAACGGATGGAGGGGCGTGGTTTTCGGTGGAGCACGGGCCACTCGAGTGTTCGGTTGGAGAACCTTCCCGCTGAGACCCGCCTTCGCGTCGAGGTGCGGGTGAAGGGACTGCGGCCGAGAGGCGTCCCCCTTCCGCAGATTCGTTTCACCGCGAACGGCGCCACGGTCTTCGAGACGCTTTGTGCTCCGGGTCTCGTGGCCTACCGTTTCGGCGTCACCCTGAGAGAAAATTTCCTGGAGCTCGGGATCCATCC
>JBOGJF010000218.1:0-2208 GCA_050747785.1 Vicinamibacteria bacterium | reverse complement strand
CCATAAGATGGCCTGGCTACAAGCCGCCAGCCAACTCGGGCTCCGTCCTCACGTGTTCTCACTGCTCGTCGTCGCCTTTTTCGTGATGAGGCGCGCCAACCCGAGCTCGGCGTTTTCCCATCCCGCGGCGCGCTGGGCAATGCTGGCCTTCTATTTGGGGACGACGCTGCGTCTGCT
Organism: Vicinamibacteria bacterium; assembly: GCA_050747785.1. Lineage (GTDB taxonomy): Bacteria > Acidobacteriota > Vicinamibacteria > Marinacidobacterales > DATDRI01 > CBDANW01. The sequence goes on along the minus strand of JBOGJF010000218.1, from coordinate 2,031 downwards.
GGCGCTCTTTCATCCCGACTTCTACTATCCGGACGTCCGCACCCACTCCAAGTTCGTCTCCATCATCTGGACCGAGGGACTAGGCGGTTTCTTCGGGGATCACATCGCGAACCAACACCGCCACCTGCTGGGTCTGCAACGAGTGGGCGGAGAGTGGCGCGCATTCCCCTACCCTCCTCTTCTCTACCTTTCCATCTACCCGTTGAGCCTCATCCGGCTTCCGGTCGAGGACTGGATGAAAATCGTCCCCACGGTGCTGGCCGGCGTCGAGGGCCTTCTCGTTTACGTGATCGCGCTGCGGCTGGGATCCTCGCCGCGCGCCGCCGCGGCGGCAACATGGTTCCACGCCGCAGCACCTCTACTCGCCTTTCGTCTGACCGTGGCGTCGTACGCGGCGCTCTTCGGCCATTTCTGGGACGTCTTGGTGGGGGTGTATCTCCTTTTCCAATTCGATCGGATGGCCCGCCCCGGGATCGGAGCAGGCCTAGCTCTTCTGGTCGCGCTTTCCATCCTCTCCTATGCCGGAAGCGTGCTCGTCTTGGGGCTCTTCGTCCCCGCGTTTGCGCTCGCCGTGGGTCTTCGTGATCAGGAGCGACAGACGATCGCCCGAGCGCTCCGGGTTAGCGGATGGGCCCTTCTAGGCGCCTTGACGGCGATCGCGCTCTTCTACAGCCAGTACGTACCAGAGTTACTTCCCGGTCTCACGAGCGAAGGCTCTCCGACCGTTCCCACGGGAACGCTCATCGATCTTCGGTTGACGCCCTTGGCGGCTCTCCACATGAGTGTCCACCGACTCTTCCTCTTCTACGGCCCTCTATTCGGTACACTCGTTTTCGCAGGACTGTTCTTCATGAAAGGTCGCTTGACGAACCGCCTGGCTTTCCCCCTTGCCTGCGGCACGATATTCGCGTTTCTCGGGCTCAACTTCCTCCGCTCCGGACTGGGCGAGACCCACATCTTTCAGTTCACGAAGGATGATTTGGTGCTCTTGCCCCTGGCCACCATCGTGCTCGGCAACCTCACCGAGATCGCGGCGAACCGGGAGCGTTGGGGACGACCGGTGGCGGCATCGCTGCTCGCCGGTTGGATCGGTTGGGGCGGTCTCGCTCTTGCCGGTGACGTGCGCGCCCGGTTCATCCGACCCGACTACCCACCGGTCGATTCCGCGGGGACCCTGGTCCCGAACCTACTCTCGTACCGGGAGACAGAATGACACTGACGCGCGAGGAAGCCTGGAAACATCTCTGTGAGTGGACCCAGACCGACTCCCTCCGTAAGCACGCCCGGGCGGTCGAGATCGTCATGCGCCGGGCCGCGCACCTATACGGTGAAGGGTTGGATGACGAGGAGCGGTGGGGTCTCGCCGGACTCCTTCACGATGCCGACTACGAACGGTGGCCGGAGGAGCATCCGAAGCGCATCGTGGCCTGGTTGAAGGAGCGAGGCGAGGACGAGCTGGCCTATGCGATCTCCGCTCACTACACGAAATGGAACATCCCGCACAAGAGCCCGCTCGATCGCTGCCTTCTCGCGTGTGATGAGCTCACCGGTTTCATCATCGCCTGCTGCCTGGTGCGGCCCGACGGGGTGAGCACGATAGAGCCCAAGAGCGTTCGCAAGAAGCTAAAGGACAAGGCCTTCGCGGCGAAAGTGGAGCGGACGGAGATCGCGGCCGGCTTCGAGCTGCTGGGCCTCGAGCCCTCCGCTCACATTCAGTTCATTATCGACGCCCTGAAGCCGCACACCGAAGAGCTCGGAATCGGTGGGAGGGGTGGGACTCCTTGAAACCGGTAGAGGGCTCGACTGACGACGTGAGGCCTATCGAAACGGCTTACGCCAGGGAGACCAATTGTGAAGCCTATGTCTGGCGTCATTGAGGCGGGTTGCCAAACTCGGCCTGGCCAGACGCCGGTCACGCATGATCCGATAGAGCACATTCAGATCTTCGATCGACGCTTCACAGCACACGATGCGCGTGTGGAACGATACCCGCGAGTGAACGCCGGTGTCGTAGAATAGCTCGTAGAGATC
>JBOGJF010000217.1:0-2416 GCA_050747785.1 Vicinamibacteria bacterium | reverse complement strand
AAGTACTTCAGACAACCTGTCAACATCGGAGCGCAGAACAATTACAACTTCTGTCTGGCGCGCGCGCATGGCGCTTACTTCCTGCTACTCCACGATGACGATCTCATCGATCCAGATTTCGTCGACGTTTGCGTCGATGCGGTGAACGGGAGCACAGGGGTAGGCATCATTCGCACGGGGACCCGTCTCATCGATGCCGTCGGTGCAGTCCAACGGCAAGTATTCAATCGCGTCGGCGGATGGTCGACGGCGGACTTTTTCCTGGGATGGTTTTCTGGTGCTACTGCCCTGTACCTCTGTAGCACTCTTTACAAGACACAAGGGCTACAGGACCGAGGGGGATTCCAATCTCCTAGGCGGCTGTTCAATGACGCTGTTGCCACCGTGCGGCTTGCGGCGCAGTTGGGCAGGGCAGATGTGTACGATGTCAAGGCCAGTTTCCGCCGCCATGGCAGCAGCGGTGGCTCGGTGAGTGGAATCCGGGAGTGGTGTGAGGACTCCCTCTTTCTCCTCGATGTCATGTGCCAGCTCGCTCCCGACCGCCAGGCCGAGATCAGAAACAAGGGCCTGCGCTATCTCTGCGATCAAAACTACGGCCGAGTCAGGAGAAGGACAGGGAAACGGCTGTATGCCTATCTTGTGGTCTATCGCATGTTCGGGTATCGTCGGTCGCCGCTGCGATCCTTTTTCTTGGGACAAGTCTTCCGCTCCCGTCGATATCTGGAACGCAAGCTCCACGGCGTCTTGTCTGGGACATGACCGGTGCCGGACTTTCTGTTTTCCGGGGCGGGAGAGTCGTCGCAATGTGTTTCGCAGGACTTTCGACGCACCACGCTCCACCTTGGTACGGCCACGCGAGTTGCCGATGTCCATCCCAGGTATGGTGCGCGGATCTGTTACTTGCGAGTGACCTCAGCAGGAGAACCCAAGGCCATCACCTTGTCGAGTGCCGGAGTCGTGAGGCGATGCATCAATGACTCCAATCTCGGTAGGCTGGTGAGCGTTATCCACAATGGAATGGAATACACGCTCTGGTTGCCAGGGTTTCAGGAGCAGTTTCGGTTCGACAGCCGGGGCAGGATCGAAGTCGCCAGAAAATCGCATCTCTCCGGTGACTGGGCGCTTACCCATCCGATTCAACTGAAAGTCCTTCAGGATGCCGATCCCGGACAAACAGCCGTCGTCCCCTACACAATGTTTGAGGATCCGGGGGGGATCTTTTTTCAAGAACTCAGCTCCCTTGGAGAGCTCGAGAGTCGCCTCTATAGGAGGTCCAATTGGTTTTCTGCATCGCGTCCCTTGGACCTCTGGAAGTACTTGATCAACGGGAGCCTGTACGATCCACGTTCGAGCAGAAGGATCGGCAAGCGCTTCAAATGCCAACAGTGCGCGCTGGCGTGGTGGAACTATTTTCGTTTTCTGGGCAACGAGACAGGCAAGCGGGTGTACGGCTTACTCCAGGATGAAGTGGCGTACACGGTCTTGCTGGATTTATCGGCAGAGGGTGAGTGGGGGCATGGTTTTTGGTCCGACGAGATGGAGACGCACGCGAGGTTTCACCTCGACGGCCTTCGTCTACTGATCTCTCAGTATGAAAAGACGAAGGCCCCAGTATGGCTCGAGGCAGCCGAGAGAGGGATGCGGTTCGTTTTTGAGCGACTCGTCGATCGGTTTGGCGACGGCAGTGTGTGGTTCCTGCATGACACTCTGGAAGTGAACATCAAGCATCGCTTCCGGTCAACGGTGTTTGGTAAGAACCCGGGAAATTCACTTTGCATCAATACGCATGTCCAGGCCCTGACCGTACTGCATCGACTCTGGCACTTGGCGCCGAACGACGCGCGTTACGAGGACGGCTTCAGGCGAGGTGTCACAGCTCTTCGCAAAGTCCTTGATTACCAGCCCGGAGAGATTGTCTACCGAACCTTTGGACGACTGTTCAGGCGCTATTATCGGAACGCGGCGCCTACGCGTGTTCGACGGAAGAGAATCGAGAATTCCTTGAAGCGACGCGGGATCGTGATGCTCTATGGCGGGCTCAAGCGTTTGTTTCCCAGGCTGGTCATGCCCGGTGGTTTCATCGACAGAGATCTCAGTCTAGCTGTCGCGTCGGACCATTACCACAATACGAATCTGAAAGACTTGCTGATTCTTTACCGGCACGAGCAGGTACCGTGGTTACGTGGCTACATCAAGAATGCTTTCAAGTTTAGCTTGGATTTGGTCCGGATATGGGGTCTGGATAAAGCTGTGCTTCGGAGCCCGTACTATTTCGAGTTCATGGACGTCCTTCATCTCTACGACCGACTCATTGAGCCACTGCCGCCGCATGAGGTCTCACGAATGGAAGAGACGCTTCTGCGCGGTACGGGTGCCTACTCATTGGACTACTACGCTTCTGAGCTCATTCGAGGAT
>JBOGJF010000216.1:0-2863 GCA_050747785.1 Vicinamibacteria bacterium | reverse complement strand
CCTCGTCCTCGCCGAGAAGGTTCCCCTTGACCTCGCCGCCGATGCGGATGCTCTTGGCATGGATGTCGGCGTTGACCCGACCGGTCTCGCTCACGAGCACACGATGCTTCTTGAGAGTGATGCTGCCCTCCACTTTTCCTTGGACGTCGAGATCTTCCTGGCCCGTCAACTCACCCTTGATGGTGATCGACGGCCCGATGGTCGCCAGCCCACTGCGAGATCTCTCCGGTTGGCTTACCGAGGTCGGTTGGATGGTGGGAGCCAGATGGGTGTAGGGCCTCGCTTCATTTTTCTTCCACATGTTCATCTCCTAGCGGCTGGCCTGCACGTAGTAGATCACGGCGGCCAGGCTGAAAAAGGCAATGGCTAGAAACTCTTGCATGTCGGGGATCCGTCTCCGCTTTTCGTCAGCGTGCGCGAAGTGAACCTCCTTTATACCCGCAATCCGGGGAGGATTAAAGTGAGACGACATGAGGGGTTTTACCCACGATTATTTATGGGAAAAATCCTACAGCACTCCGGTGCCATCGTCAAGGTTTCGCACCCGACAGGAGGACCGCTGGCATAGGCAGCGCGAGCGTGCCGCCTTGATCGTACTTGCCCGCCTCGAGCCGCACCGCGTTGCGAATCGCCTCCAAGTTCTCAGGCGTCTGAGCACGCAGCAGCCCTCCCGTTCGCACCGTGCCCCTCTCCATCGCTTCGAGTAGTGCCTCGACCGAGCGGACGCTCCAAACGAGCGGTAACACAACCCGCTCAGGGTTCTCGAAGCCCGCACCAAGGAGCGCGTTGCGGGAAACCTCCGGATCACAATACTTGAAAAAAGGGGGGCCCGGAGGAAGCGGCACGTCCGTCTGCCCCCATGCTTCGATGGCGTCGAGAACGATCCTGAACCCAATCGCCACCGACGGGTCGTCCCAGACGGTAAAGGCGAAACGGCCGCCGGGCTCGAGCACACGAAACGCCTCTCCCATCGCTTTCTCCGGATCTTCGAGATGCGGAACTCCGAAGTTCATGACCGCCGCGTCGAACGTCGCCTCGGGAAAAGGCAGCGCATGGGCGTCTCCCTCTCGAAACTCCACCGCGCGATAACGGCGACGGGCTTCAGCCAGCATCGCGTCCGAGAAGTCGAGCCCGACGACCCGCGCGCCGCGCTTCGCCGCTTCACCGGCGATGTAACCTGGCCCGGTGGCGATGTCGAGCACGCGTGTCCCGGATCGCACGCCGGTGGCGTCGAGCAGAGGGCCGGAGGTGTGAGAAGTCAAATCGGCAAAGTTCTTGTCGTAGACCGAGACGACCCGTTGCCATCCCCGACGCTCGAACGCGTGAAAGGGACGCTCGCCCGGAGAGATCTTCATGACGCTAGTTACCTGCCTGGAGCTCAGACGACCTCCGTTCGACGTCCGACCACACGCGGAGCAGATTTCCGGAGAGGATCTTCTCGATGTCTCCCTCGGAATGGCCTGCGTTCAGGAGCTCAAAAATGAGGTTGGGGTAGTCGGAGACGTCTTTGAGGTCGGTCGGGAGGGAGTCTCCGACCCCGTCGAAGTCCGAGCCCAGCCCCACGTTATCCACTCCGGCGAGCTGAACTACCCGTTCGATGTGGGCCACGACATCGCTGACGTCGGCGTAGGCAAGCCCCGTCTTCTCCCGATATCTTCGCGAATACTCCACCCCTTCATCCGAATCCGGTCGGATGCCGTTCTGGGCATAGTATGCCCACATCGCCTCCTCACCCTTGCGGATCGCATCCACCAGGAACGACGAGCCGAAGTTGATGTGGATCACACCACCGTTCTCACCGAGGGCCCGGATCATGGCGTCGCTCATGTTGCGCTCGTAGCCCGGCGTGAAATACCGGCAGGACGAGTGAGATGCGATCACCGGAGCCGTCGAGATCTCCATCACGTCTTGAAAGGCTTCGTCGGAGATGTGTGAGACGTCGATCATCATGCCCAGCCGGTTCATCTCCTGAACGACTTCCCCGCCCAAAGGACTTAGCCCGTTCCATCGGTGATTGGCATCGTAAGAGGAATCGGATAGCTGGTTGGCGCGAGAGTGAGCGAGCGTGACGTATCGAATACCGCGGTCATAATAGTGCTGCAAGTCTTCGCGGGTCTCGATCGGTGCCCCGTTCTCCATGCCCATCGCGAGGGATACTTTCCCCTGAGCCGCCTGTTGTCTGACGTCCGCGACCGACCTGGCGATGGCGAACTTATCCGGCCAATCCCTCGCGAACTTCTCGACCATGTCGATGAGCCGGTCGGCCACCTCTTTGGCATCGCCAGTCTCCTGATGGCCAGCGGGGATGTAGATGGACATGAAGGCCACGTCGAGGCCGCCTTCCTTCGCACGGACATAGTCGAAGTCCCCGTGCTCCGTTCGTGTCGAAATGTCTTCCATCCGGGCGGTGAGGCGATCGGGCATGTCGATATGGGTGTCCACGATCAGGAGCTCCTGGGCAAGCTGCTGTGCTCTCTCGCGGTGGCTAAGGGAAGGTGCTGCCGGCTCGGTCTCATCCGCCGTTTCCGGTCGACAAGCGGACAGACCCGGCAGGCTTAGAAGGCCCAAGACACCCAAAAGAACAAGATTTGCACCGTATCGCTTCATGTTCGGGCTCCCATTAGTAGTCCGTCGTGATCGTCAGGTGGTGAGGCCAGTGGCTGGCATGAAAATGAGTCCACAGACGACCATCGACGACCGGATCGATGACTTGCAGATTGGCTGGGCGTCGTTTGTTGATCTCTTCCGTTAGGCGATGACCACCCCAAATCGTGAAGGCCCGGATCTCGATCTCCTCTTCGCTGTCGGCGGGGATGACTTTGCGCTCGTTGATGGCCCTTTCGAGCTCCGGCGCGTAGGACAC
>JBOGJF010000215.1:0-5059 GCA_050747785.1 Vicinamibacteria bacterium | reverse complement strand
CGTGTGCATCGATGCGGGTGAGTCGACGGACCATCTTCGCCTGTTGCCGGCCGGTAGGTTGCGCGAGCCGTTGTCCAATCTAGATCGGGCGGGAGCGCTTATCTGGACGCGCTGGCGGGAAGGGCGGCCGGCCGAAGCGCTCGCGGCACGCGTGTTGCCGTGTCTTGGCGACGAGCGCCAGGTTTTTCGATCGGTGAGCGCCATTTCAGGATTCCAGTCGATCCCTTCCGCCAGCCCGCGGCTCCCCGCGGAGGGCCTGCGGGGCGAGTCGATCGGCGTACTCTCCGGTATTGCCGCGCCCGGCCGGTTCCGAGAGGATCTCGAGGAGTGCGGCGTGCGGATCGTGTGGTCCCGCACCGCGCGGGATCACCACCCGTGGCGTCCGGACGAGGTCGCACGCCTCCTCGAAGAGGCGCGTAGCGCGGGAGCGCGGGTCGTGGTCACCACCGGGAAAGACGCCGTCAAGATGACCGCGGTCAAGCAGATGCCGGTCCCCCTCTACCACGCCCTGGTCGAGAGCCGCGTGCTCGAGCAGCAGGCCTTTGAAGCGCTTCTCGATGCGATCCCGAGACGCCCGCGCTAGGAGGCCCTTTTTCCGTTCCGCAGACGCGTAAAGGCTACCCTGTCAGAAAGTTATGCTTTTCACTCGTCCGCAACTCGTTATATGATCGAAAGTCAGGTGAGCGGTCTGTGCCGTCTACTCAAAAATGGTTTCGAAACAGACCTTTAGATGACTCGAGCCCGACACTACACAGAGTACCTGGCCGCGCTCGTTCTCGGCCGCGCGATGCGACTCCTTCCCCGCCGAGCCCGGCTAGCGCTGGGGCGCACCGCCGGGAGCATCGTTTTCGCTCTCGACGCGAAGCACCGCGCGGTGACGCTCAAGAATCTGGATTTCGCGTTCGGCTCAACCAAGACCGCGGACGAAAAGTACGCGATCGCTCGCGGCGCGTTCCGCCATTTCGGAGCGATGCTCTTCGACCTCATCTCGTTCGGGAAACCCCGTTGGGAGAAGCTCCAGAAGATCGTCGAGTTCGAAGGGATCGAGAACATCGAGAGCGCGAAACGAGCCGGCAAGGGTGTGCTGCTGGTCGCGTCCCACTTCGGCAACTGGGAGCTCCACGGCATCGCCCATGGTTACCGCTTCGGACCGATCGCCGTGGTCGCCCGCGGTCAAGACAATCCCTACTTCAACCGATGGCTCGAGGAGATCCGGACGGCCGGTGGCAACACCGTGCTCTATAAGCAGCGGGCTCTTCAACGCGTCATGCGTCTCATGAAGGACAACGAATCGGTGGCGGTCGTGACCGATCAGAATGTCTCCAAGGAAGACGCGCTCTTCATCGATTTTTTCGGGCGGAAGGCGGCCACCACGCCGGTGGCGAGCTGGATTGCCCTCAAGACCGGGGCGGCCCTGGTGCCGGTCTTCACCCTTCCCCTAACCGACGGGCGTTACCGCTTGATCTGCGAGAAGCCCATCTACCCAGGCGCGTACATGAACATGGACCGGCGCCGAGCGATCGAGTTGCTGACACAACAGTGCGCGGAGGTACAGGAGGGGTACGTGCGCCGGAATCCGGAGTTCTGGCTGTGGCAGCATCGCCGATGGAAGACTCGCCCACCGGAAGAGCGCAGCGAGGACGTGTCGGTCGCGGAAGAGGAAGCCAGTTGAGCCGGCCGAGCCAAGCCGTCGAGTCGAAGGAGACGAACGTGTCCGGCACTTCTCGCCGGTCGATCCTGGTCTACGCACCAAGCTGGATCGGCGACGCGGTGATGTCTCTGGGCGCGCTTCGATACTTGCGACATGCGTATCCGGATTCGCAACTCACCGTCCTCGCCAAGCCGGGGATCGAAGACCTATATCGATGCTGCGACGCTGTCGACGGCACGATGTGCCTCGACGCCACGGAACGCGGGGTATCGGGGTTCCTTCGGGTCGCGTCGAGACTTCGGGAGTCCGCCTTCGACCTGGCCGTGCTTTTCCCAAACTCGTTTCGCTCCGCGGCTACTGTTTGGGCGGCCGGCATTCCCCATCGGTGGGGGTATGGGCACGACGGGCGAGGGTTTCTCTTGACCAAGGCGGCTCCGCCGGCACACCGACCCTTCGGGCGTCACCAGGCGTACTTCTATATCGACCTGCTGCGTCATCTCGGGATCGAGACCGGCGAGCCCGACATCCGCCTTAATCTTCAGGAGTCGATGCGACGAAATGCCGTGACGCTCCTCGAGGCCCACGGTTGGCGTTCGGGCGAATCGTTGATCGGTATTCATCCCGGCGCGACGGGGAGCGCGGCAAAGCGCTGGATGCCGAAGCGCTACGCCGAAGTCGCCGATCGGCTGGCCGCTTCCCATGACGCGCGCGTGGTCATTCTCGGTGGAGTAGGGGAGGAAGCGATCGCGGCGGAAACGAAGGCTCATTTGAGGTCGGCCTCTATCGTGCTGGCGAGCAAGACCTCGCTGGCCGAGCTCATGGGGATCACCGCCACGCTCTCCGTTCTGATCTGTAATGACTCAGGTCCGATGCACGTGGCGTCGGCTCTGGGTGTTCCCACGGTAGCGGTTTTTGGTCCGACCGATGAACGGGAGACGGGTCCGCTCGGGCGCGATGCTCGCGTGGTGCGCCAGCAGGTGGAGTGTAGCCCCTGCCTCTTGAAAGACTGCCCTATCGATCACCGCTGCATGGATCGCGTGACCGTGGAGAACGTGTACCAGGTGGCGGTCGATCTACTGAAGGGGAAGGGTTCCCGACAGAGGGCCGAGGCGACCTTGCGGTGAGCGGCAGACCGGCCATCTTCCTCGATCGCGACGGAACGATCAATGAGCCCGTGGGCTTCGTCAACCACCTCAGTTTGTTTCGCCTGTTCCCCTGGACCACCGAGGCCATCCGTTTGATCAATCGCGAGGGCTACCTCGCGGTCGTCGTGACGAATCAGTCGGGCGTCGCGCGCGGGCTCTACGCGGAGTCGCTGGTTCACGAAGTTCACGCCCATCTGGAGGCGACGCTCTCCCAATCGGGCGCTCGTCTCGACGGGATCTACTATTGTCCGCATGCGCCCGCGCCGGACGCATGCGGTTGCCGTAAGCCCCGTCCGGGAATGCTCCATCGCGCGGAGAAGGATCTCGCCGTGGATCTATCGCGCTCCGTCGTGGTCGGTGACAGCTACACCGATCTCGAGATGGGATGGAGTGTGGGAGCGCGGTCGGCTCTCGTTCTCACCGGGTTCGGCCGGGGCTACTACGAGCATCAGAGCGCCGACTGGGTCCGCCAGCCGGATTGGGTGGCCCCCAATCTCTTTATGGCGCTAAACGAGATCTTCTCGGAGGCTACGGCGTGACCGCCGGGCCGACCAGGGGCCGCTTGCTCGACATCGTCGAGCGTTTCGGCCGGGTCAAGGTGCTGGCGATCGTGGATCTCGTGGCCGACGAGTACATCTACGGCCGGATCTCCCGCGTGAGCCGCGAGGCTCCTGTCCTCATTCTCGAGCACGATCGCACTCAAGTCGTACCGGGCGGAGGCGCGAATGCCGTGGCCAACATCGCATCGCTGGGAGGGCGGCCGCTCACCGTCGGTTTGATAGGGAAGGACGCTCCCGGACAGCAGCTTCTCGCTGAATTCCGCCGTGCCCGCATCGATACCTCCGCGATCTCGAGTCGGCCCTCGTACCACACGCCGACCAAGACACGGATCCTGGCCGGCGGTCCCAACGCGACCAAGCAACAGGTGGTGCGCATCGACCACAACAGCCACGTGAACTCGGCGGGAGGCATTCGCCGGGAGATCCAGCGCGCGGTGGCGGAGCTCTTGCCGCGCGTCGACGTGGTCATGGTCTCGGACTACGGGTACGGTCTCGTTTCAACCGAGCTTAGCCGTTCGCTCGTGAAACGAGCCGCATCCTTGAGAAAGCTGGCGATTCTGGACTCCCGCTACAATATCCTCGACCATCCCGGATTCGCCGCCGCGACGCCGAACGAGCCGGAGGTGGAGGCGGCACTCGGGGTCGAGCACGGAGACGACGAAGCGGCCGTGGAGCGATCCGGCCGGCGGATGTTGCGTCGCCTGCGGGGACAGGCCGTGGTCATGACGCGTGGGAGCAAAGGGATGATGCTCTTCGAGCCGCGGCGTACTGCCCGGCACATCCCCGTGTTCGGCACCGATGAGGTGGCGGACGTGACCGGAGCAGGCGACACCGTGATCAGCACCTTTACTCTTGCGGTGGGGGCGGGGGCGACGTTCTACGAGGCGGCACTCCTGGCCAACTTCGCTGGAGGCATCGTGGTCATGAAACGGGGCACGGCGACCGTGTCCGGCGACGAGCTGACGGCGGCGGTGGGCTCCGATCCCTCGCTCGATAAGGACTGACCTTGGGTCGTCGGGTCGATATCGAGACGGCCAAGCGTCTCGTGGAGGACGCCAAGAGGGCCGGAAAGCGGATCGTGCTTGCGAACGGCTGCTTCGATCTGATCCACGTCGGGCACGTCCGTTACCTGGAAGGTGCGAAGGCGGCTGGCGATCTCCTGGTTGTGGCGGTGAACGGCGACCTCTCCGTGGCCACCCTCAAGGGGCGGGATCGCCCCATCCTGAGCGCCGAGGAGCGCGCCGAGCTCGTGGCCGCGATGCAGGCGGTCGATCTCGTCGTGGTCTTCGATGACGAGACGGTGTCTTCGCTCATCGAGAGTCTCCGTCCGGACGTTCACTGCAAGGGCACGGACTACACCGAACAAACCGTTCCCGAGCGCGAGGAGATGAAGCGCGTCGGAGGCATTACCAAGATCGTCGGCGACCCGAAGCAGCACTCGACGCGCGATCTTATCGAAAGGGTGCGGGAGCGCTTTCGAGAATCGTGAACATTCTCATCGTCAAGCTAGGCTCGATCGGGGACATCGTGCACACGCTTCCCGCGCTCGCCGCGCTGCGCCACGCGTTTCCCGAAGCGCACATCGACTGGCTGGTGGAGTCGCGATGCAAGGAGATCCTGCTCGAGAACCCTTGTCTGGACGGGCTACTGGAAGTCGATACCCTCCAGTGGAGACGACGTTTCCTCCGTCCCGCCACCTGGGT
>JBOGJF010000214.1:0-3221 GCA_050747785.1 Vicinamibacteria bacterium | reverse complement strand
CTTCCAGGCCTCCTACTTCGGAGGGGAACCCGGCAGCATCAAGATCCTGGCCGATTCGGAGAGCCGTCGGCTTCTGGGCGCACAAATCGTCGGCAGCGAGATGGCATGCCTGCGAATCGACGCTCTGGCGACCGCGCTCGCGGCGCACATGACGGTGGACGAGGCGGCCCAGCTCGATCTGGCCTATGCTCCGCCGGTAGGGACTCTTTGGAGCCCTGTTCTGATTGCGATGAACGTGTTGCAGCGCCGTCTAGATGGGCGGTGAGGGAGTAGGCAGAGTTCCACACACTTCCATCACGTCTAAATCAAGCTAGTCAGACGCGATTCCGAATCGCTTTAGGGCGTCAATATACAGGGACGTCTAAATCAAGCTAGTCAGACGCGATTCCGAGTCGCTTTAGGGCGTCAATATACGGGGACGTCTAAATCAAGCTAGTCAGACGCCCCTTAACGGGCGCCGTGAGAGCTCGCCAGTGCGCGCGACTCTCCGGGGAACTCGCGAACCTCTTCCTCGAGGGGGAGCGTGTGTCGACTGATCGTCGTGGACAGAACCACGGTCGTCTTCGTGCTGAGCGTACCAGGTATTCCTTTGATGCGCTGAAGCAGTAGCTCCAATGAACGTGGGTTCTTGGTGATGACCCGCACCATGTAGGTTTCTTCCCCCGCCACGCCGAAGCACTCCTGGATCTCCGAGATGTCGCCGAGCCTGGACTCGTATTCGCGGGAGGAGACGCTGGCGGTCGTCGTGATCGCAATGAAGGCGCTGATTTCGTAGCCAAGAGCTGAAGGATTGACTGAGGCGGAATAACCCTCGATGATTCCGGTCCGCTCGAGCTTCTTGACCCGGTCGTGAACCGTGGGAGCAGTTAGCCCGACCTGAGCGGCGAGCTCGGCGAAAGTGCTACGACCTTTGGAGAGGAGCGCCTGGAGAATCTGTCGGTCGATAAAATCAATTGGGGCGGTCATAGAACAGCAACCGAAAAAGAGGAGCCGATCCTAGCCGCTTCAAGTCTAGGAAGTCAACCCCGGAATGATAAAAAAACGCCGTCAACCCAAAACCGCATTCTCGGAGAAGGTTCGGATCCTTCTTGGTACACTTCGGAGCGCCGGGCGGACACCCCGAAGGCCGTAAAGTGCAACTCGATGCACCAGGATCTCGACCCTTACGACGAGGATGGGGCGGAGGTGGACTCCCGTTTCATCTTGCGCTTGTATCTTTTGATGCGCATTCGCACATCGGCCAATGTCTGGTAGTCTCGATCGGCGAGGGCTTGCTTGCGTTTGGCCTGAAGCACCTTCAGTCGTCCCTTGTAGGGCGACGGTTTCTTCTGCAGAACCTTTGCTTCCTTCTTAATATCCTTGGCAGCCTCCGCGGGTTCAGCGCTAGGTTGTGCCTTGGGCTTCGCTTCCACTGCGCTTCCAGCCTCGTCTTTGGCCTCCGCCTTTTCTTCCGACTCGGTGTCGGCGGATTTGACGTCGGCCTTCTCTTTTGACTGGGATTCTGGACGTTGGATATCAAGCTTCTCGCAAAGTAGGTCGATCAACTCCTGTTTCTTCATCGCGTTGACGCCCTCGACGCCTTCGAGCTTCGCGGCCTCGGCACGCAGCTGGTCGACCTTCATCTTTTCGAGCTCTTTAAAGTCCACTCCGGCCTCCTTGGTGACGACAAGCTTACAAATGCCACAGTTTGAGGTTAGTCTGCAAGCGCATCGAGGGCCATCGATGCCACCATGGAGGCAACAATGCGGTTTCTCTTTCCTTTCATCGTTCTCTCGGTCTTCCCCCTCGGAGTATCTCGAGCTCAGACAGCCGCGTCGGCCGAACAGCCTGAGCAAACACGAGTTCTAGTGGCCTACTACTCGGAGACGGGACACACCGAGTCGATGGCCAAAGCCTTGGCCGAGGGAATGGCGCGCGTCGCCGGCGTGGAAATCACCCTGCGGTCGGTCGACGCGGTGAGCCAGCAAGAGATTCTGGGAGCAGATGGCATTCTGGTAGGCACGCCGGTCCATTGGGGCAGCCTCAGCTCCCGGGTGAAGGATTTCCTGGATCAAGTCGGAAGCGTGCTGGATGAGGAGAGCCACGGTGAGGGTCGGACGGGGGGTGCTTTTTGCACCGGCGGCGCCACATCGTCGGGCAAGGAGCTGGCACGACTCTCCATTCTCGCCGCTTTCTTGAACTTGCGCTTCATCGCCGTGGGTGGGTTGGCGGGAGACGGCTTCGGCAATCTCGGCGCGCAAGCCACGACCGGACCGGAAGATCCAGGGCTGTCCGCCGCGGAGTTGGACGAGGCCCGACGATCGGGCGAGCGCTTCGCCCGCATTACGAAGCAGCTCAAGGAAGGCCGATCCCCTTAAGCTCGCCGCGCCGAAGCTAGAAGGCGGGCGCCTTGGAAAAATGCCCGGCAAAGCATATGCTTTGGCGGTCTGCGCCTTCGCCCGCTGCACCCAGGGTGGTGCCAGCGTCACGGCGAGATCAAAGATTCGCGCGAAAAGATGACGACCCTGCGGGAGTACCTCGACTTCGCCATGGATACCGCTTGGCACGCGGGTCAGCTCACGCTCGCCTATTTCCAGACCGGGGTCCAAGTTCAATGGAAGGCGGACGAGAGCCCCGTAACGGAGGCCGATCAAGGCGCGGAGCAGCTCATGAGGCGGCTCATTTCCCGGCGCTTTCCCGGGCACGCGGTCATGGGGGAGGAGTTCGGCGAATCGGACACGGACTCGACGTATCGCTGGATCCTCGATCCCATCGACGGGACGCAGTCCTTCATCCAGGGAGTGCCTTTGTACGGCGTGTTGATGGGGCTCGAGATCGACCAGGACGCCGTCGTCGGCGTGGCTTACTTCCCGGCGCTCCGAGAGATGGTGTCGGCGGCGCGCGGTGAGGGTTGTCGATGGAACGGTCGTCTCGCCCGGGTTTCCCAAGTGTCTCGGCTGGAGGACGCGCTACTATCTCATACCAGTGTTTCCGACCTCGAGGACGAGAGGACGCGCGAGTTCTGGAATCGTATCAAGGCCGCGACGCGGGTCCAGCGTGGATGGGGCGATTGCTACGGCCACTGTCTGGTGGCCACCGGCCGTGCTGAGATCCAGATCGATCCCATCATGAATCCTTGGGATTGCGCCGCACTGGCCCCCATCCTCGAGGAAGCCGGAGGCACGTTTACCGATTGGGACGGCAAACCGACCATCCATGGCCGTGATGCCTTCAGCACCAAC
>JBOGJF010000213.1:0-2035 GCA_050747785.1 Vicinamibacteria bacterium | reverse complement strand
GCATGAAACGCACCTGGACGTTCCTGAAGAACACCATCCCGTTCGGTCCCCAGTACTCGATCGAGTTGGGGAAGACGTCGATGTCCATGAACGGGCTCCAGTATTGGCCCGCCCCGAAGCGGCCCAGCTCTCCGTAGGCATGGCGAAGGCGAAACGTCGTCTGTCCGGCGTCCACGCCGGTCCCGAAAAGCTCGAACTCGAACGTCGTCCTCAACTCGCCGAGACTCGTGGGAAGGTAGCTCTTGACTCCCAGGCGGGTCTGCCGTACGCCGGCGTAGAAGTTCCCGTCTTCCCCAAATTCGTTCTCGAAGGCAGGAAGCTTGGTCGGCCTCACCACGTCGAACCAGTCCGGATCGTTCGATCCCGCTTGGTAACCCATGTCCAGCATGGCGAAGCCGTAGATGTCCATGCGGGGCCTCGGCTCTTGCTGTTGCGTCTGTGCCGATTGCGCACGCACGCCCGACACACCCGCGAACCCTAGAAATGCGACAATCAGTACTCTTTGTTTCCACCCATTCATTTCACGTTCTCCTTCTCCCACGCGCGCACTCTTCGACGGGCCTCGTCGAAGAGTCTTTCGTAATTTCCCTTGCGCAGTTTCTCGCTCGCCTCCGGTGTCAGTTTCGAGAACAACGGCCCGTACATGTCATAGACTCTCAGGTATTTCGCCTGCTCGGTCGGCGCCACCTCGTCCGTTCCGAAGAGGAACCGATTCGGGTGGCGATTGATGAGGTCGGCCGTTGCCTGGATTGTTTCCGGTGTCGCGACCAGGTACTTCGCCACCTCATCCCACGAGATGTCGATGTAAAGATGGGAGAGCTCGGGGCTCGCGAGGGCGCGCTCAACGAGTCCAACCTGATCTTTTACCGGTCGCACGATCCGCCCCAGGCCGCAGTGCGCCCAGACGATCGTGGTCTTCGGGTGCCGCTTGAAGAGCTCACGAAGCTGCACGAGCTGATACGGCTCCTGGTCGGGCCGGGGGAACGGCATGTCGATGTCGTTGTGGAAGATCACCACCAGGCCGACCTCACCGGCGAAATCGAGGATTCGATCGAGCGCCGGGTTCGTGAGGCTCGCCGTCTCGCCCGCGATCTTCGCCGAGACGAACTCCTTGTGGATCGTGAACTCGCCGATGCCGGAAAAGACCCCCGGGAATGTCTCCAACACGCGTCGGATGTGATCCGCGGCGTACATGTCGGCGGGGTTGAATCCCGTGATCATCGGATCGAGCCGCGCCCGGTCCTCCTCACTGAGCGACCGATAGGCCATGGCGATGTAGGCGTCGGTGAACGAGTAGTAGTAGAGAGGCGCGTCGGTTTGGAGGTAGTACGTCGGGGCGAAGTCGCCGGTGTTCGCATAGGACCATTGCTGCTGAAGCGGGATGCCGAAGAGAGCCACTCGTCCGACCTTGGTGCCCATGATCTTGAGAAAGTCATGGATGTCGGTGCCCTGCTGCACGTAGTTCGTGAGATGCAGGTGAGAGTCGTTCAGTTCATAGCTGGATGACGGACCGGCGGTCTGAGTAGCCAGAAGAACCGGGGCGCCGAGAACGATCGCCATCACGAGCGAGGCTATGCTCCACGGAGCGCTGGTGCACTCGCTCGGGCGCCGGTCTAGACGAGGTCCTCTCATGGCTCTGCCCGCTCCTAGAAATTCATCTCGAAGTTCGTGTGGAAAACGTTCCCGTTGCCGCCCACCGGATAGGGGACCGCCGTGTAGCCCACCGGGCACTGGTTCAAATGGAGCCACTCCACGTTGAATCGGAGCCCGCGTTCTCTGACCACGTACCAGTTCGTGCCCGCCCGCACCTCCGACGCGTTGCCGTAGCGGCCCCGGATCGCGGAGCCGCTGAGGTACACCTGAATGGTCTTCGGCACGAGCATCCCCGAGGACTGCACCTGGAACCCGTGGTCGTCGATGTCTGCGATGCCGGCGGCGTTCAGGCCCGCGAAGTCGCTGAGCCAGCGCCAGTAGTATTCCGCCTCGAGCGCGAGGCCCTGGTACTTGACCCCGGCGTCGACACTCACCATGTCGT
>JBOGJF010000212.1:0-2776 GCA_050747785.1 Vicinamibacteria bacterium | reverse complement strand
AGCCATGACTATGGGGAGAACCGACACGGGTGTTGATGATCCACACGCCCTCCACGTCTCCGTGGCGAGAGAACAGTTGCCAGACAAACTCCTCGGAGGCGTTGTAGCTAAGGTTACCTACGTAGATTTTCAGTGCCTTTCTCCGATCCCGGCCGCTCTGGCCATGATTAGTGTCTCTTCACTAGCCGACGGATCCTCGCAACGACTTTACCCGTCTGAGGAGATACTGGTCTTGCGGGCCGTGGCGGCGTCGAACCCGCTTCGTCCACCAGAGATAATGGGGAACCGTCACGTAGTTCCAGCCGTCCGCGAAATTCACGTCCAACCGGTCCCTATTGACCCAACGAAGCTGGTATCCTTCGAATTCCAATTGCTGCTGAACACCGCTTTTCTTGAGCCACTCCTCGCCGCGAACGACCACGTCCGTACCGAGCTCGCGTTTGAAGAAATGGGCAAGCATCCCCGTCGGCCCATCCTCGCGGGAGCGGGTCTGTCTCGGCGAGTGCGGGAATCGTGACGGCTGAGCCTGTTTCATAAGCAACGTACCTTTCGGGGAAATGCAACCGCACGCGATGCACGGTCAACGCTCTTGTCGGTCTTGCACCCGACAGGCAACCCCTTGCGTCGGAAATGTTCTAGCCGAGCGCGGTTAGAGGAGCTGGGTACTACGCCCGCGGGGCCGGAGAGTTGATGGGAAACTCCTGTCAGTCCCAACATCTATTATACCTTAATTCGGGCACTTCCCTCACCACATTCGGTCTACGGGCACTAGCTGTCTTCAGGAGGAGCTAGGGGGGAGTCACCCCGAGTCCGATAGGCTCCTCGCGCCTGTTGGGCTGGGGCACTCTTTGCCGACTCCAGTCGCGTTTCTACGAAAAAGCAGCTACACTTTCAAAAGTACGTCTCCCTCAAAACCGAAAAAGCCTTTCGAACATGGATGTGTTTGACCTCTCTCAGTGGATAGGCCCAGGTGTCCTGCTCATCACACTTGCCCTCGCAGGCATTCTGGCGGCCAAGGGACCCACCCGAGCCCTGAAGATTGGCGTCGTCGTCCTTCTACTCGGCTTCGTCGGGTGGATGGGCGTGAAAAACGGATGGACCGCCGCCTTCACGGTGCTATCCGTGACCCTGGGCGTCACCTTGTTGTCCATGGGTGCGGCGGTGCGGCTCCACCGGATGCCGTTGAAAAAAGAGCTCCGCCCGGTCGACGAGCAGTCTTGTCCGCGCCACGCTCTGGCCAAACTTCGAGACTGGACTCGAGGGCTGGAAGGCCTCGGTTTCAGGGTCGATGACGATCGCCTCGCTCATTGGAGCTTCGGAGAAACGAAGAGGAAGGTGTTCGTTCGCTTTCTCCGGCATCATTCCAATGAGTCCTGGGCCGAGATCCACGTTCTCGATGAGCCGAAGATCGCGGCACGGTTGATGGCTTCACGAAAAGACGGCGGCCTCCATCTGATGACTTGCGACCAGCAGGCGAACGAGGAGTTCTTTCGCGACGCTCGAACCCGCGTCAACCGTGTGAGCTCCAGAACCAGTTGTGCCGACTTGCACCGAAGCCACGAAGAGTTCGTTCTAAGAACGCCCGGCGCACTCGTGCGAACCGAGGACCCGGTCTCCTTGCACATCGACGCCCATAATCAGTGGATCACTCGCCTCCTCGACTCCGGCCAGCTGGTGGTCCGCGGTGACGCCGCGGTCATTCCTCTGCGCTTGACCGTCCCGACCATGTTTCGAGTCCTGGCGGCCTGGTTTCACTGACCGCGGGGCGGCTTGCTGAAGACATTCTAACTCGAGGAAACGACGACGAGACATACGGGTACACTTCTGGGTCCCGGTAAGAGGCCGACACTTCGCGTAGCGCTGGTTGAGCTGCTCGACCAAGTTGAAGGAGAAGACCCTACGCTTCCTTATACAACCAAGCTCCCAGCACCGTGGCCACAACGGCTTCGACCAGCCCCAGAGCAGAAGCGATGAGGGCCAGGCGCATCGTCCAAAGTCCCATCGCCGAATAACCCACCATCGGACCGAGGTACCCCACCAGCCACACCACGACTCCGGCGCAAACCGCGGTCTTCGGGCCCGCGCCGTAGCGTGGTCGAATCGCGGCGTAGAGCCACACGGCGATCCCTCCGTAGATGAAACCCCAGGCGAGGAACGTGACCATCGCTCCTGCGTTGCTCTCCAGTGCGGCCATGTCGATTCCCAGCGTATTCATGACCGCGATCCAATCTTGCTCGAGGATGACTCCGTTGATTAGGAATTCGGCGATGTTGACCACCAAACCGGCAATGAGACCACCCAGAATCACACGAGGCCAATTGATCTTTCCCATGGCTCCCTCCATATGAAATGGGGTAACAAGCGCTTCGGACCACCGACGCGCCCAGGTCAGGGAGCGTAGAGCAGCATACGCGCGGCCGTCAAGGTACTTCCCCCCCGCTCGAGTCACGGAGCGGGCGGCTGGGAGCTAGTCGCTAAAGACGTTGAGCCGCTGAGGCGTCCAGGCCATGCCGTCGGGGCCGTCGGGGCCGGTCGTCAGTACCCGGGGCTCTTTCGGATCGTTCCAGTCATACATGTAGATCCCGCCATCCGAGCGCGTCGTGAGAAACACGACGTCCTCGTGCGCCTGCAGCCCGAAACCGCCGGTCCCCTCGCTCTCCACGATGGGCACGTCATGGAGGACGGCGCGGCTCGCCACATCGTAGATGCGGAGATACCCCGCTTCCTGCTCTCCGCTCATGCCATTGACGACCGCCACATAGCGCCCATCGAGAGA
>JBOGJF010000211.1:0-2987 GCA_050747785.1 Vicinamibacteria bacterium | reverse complement strand
GCCGATAGGCGACGACGGTCCACCCGGAGGAATCACGGGCGGCGCGCCAGCACCCGCTAGCGCGGCAGCGACGGCTGCCGGACTCGCGCCTCCGGGCTGCCCAGAGCCGAAGGCTCCTGGCCGCGGGGGCTTGAACACGTCCGGCTGAAAGTCGTGTGGGCCGAAACCCTTGTTCAGCGGGAACACGCCGAACTTTCCGGGCGGGCGAATGGGAGTGATGGCCGGCCTGGGCTTCATGGAGTTGGCCCGGCCTGGGCCGATGCGGGTTGGCATCTCAGGTCCTCTTTTCGCGGCAGCGCGGGCAGCGCGCCAGGTAGGGCTTGTGGGTCTCGGGGCAGGAGCAGCGCCACTCGGAGGCGGGACGCTCTTTGAGCGGGCGCTTCATCGGCGTCCCGCCGGACTGGACGACGAGCGTCATTCCTGAGAGCGAGCGTTGCCGACGAGCGCGAGGTGGGCCTTTGCTGCCGCGGCCGACTCCTCGATCGTGTGCTCGAGTTGAGACACGTGAGCGGCGAGGAGCTCGTTCTCGTCTTGGAGCGCGCGAATGACGAGCTTCTTCTCCTCGAGCTCCGACGTCACGGCGCCGAGACTCTCGATCGCCGTCGCCTCGCCGCGGCGGGCGTCGTCACGTGCGACGAACGCATCTTGGCGCGCGTCGGCTTCCTCGCCGTCGACGTAGCCGAGCTTGCGTGCCGCGTCCTTCACGCAGCGATCGCAGAAGTAGACTCGGAGACCGGCCGGCTCGCGATGGAAGTCGAGCATCGGCCCTTTGTCCGAGGTACAACCCATGCAGGAGTGCGGAAAGACTCCGGGGTAGTTGACGATGATGGGCTCGAGCATCAGACGAGGATCCCGAGCTCGACTTGCTCGACATCGGCGAGCGCGATCTGAGTGAGGTGGCTCTGCTTGCCGAAGGCGATGACGTCCGTCTCCATGTCGAGCCCGAAAAACTGGATGTCGCCGCTCTTGTATGAGACCATGATGCTCGTCCCGATCGCCTCCTGTCCGTCGGCGTCGGCGGCGGCGTCGAGCGCGTCCTGGCTCGGGGCCGCGGCAGCGACGAACTCCTCACTGGCACCGTTGTCCTTCGCGCCGGCCTTCTTGCCGAGTAGTCCCATCAGCCCTCCTAGACGTTGATGTAGCGCGGCCTTTCGGCCGAGCCGTGTGCGCGATCTGCCACCTTGCGCTCCCACTCGAGGAGGGCAACCGAGCGAAGATCGTCGGGGATTGGTTCCTGCCTCTCGCTGGCATCCGGCCAGGTCAGGACTCCGTAGCGCAGAGCCGCGTGCGCGTGGCCGTGCTGACTCTCCCAGAGGTCGTCGACCTTCTCGCCGGCGCCGCGCTTTCCCGAGTCGATCGAGAGCAGCATCGCACCTGACAGTTGCTCGACGAGATTCGGACACAAGTCCGCGACGAAGAAGAGGCGAGGCGCCCCGAGCTCGCCGCGATGAGGATGCCAGTCCGGGAAGCGATGGGCCTCGTCGAGCTTGAGCAGCTCCCGGATTCTGGCGTGGCCGGCGGCCTGGTCGTTGTTGCCGGGGATGAGGACGATCTTGCCGTCCGACTGCTCTTGGTACTCGGTCGCGATCGTGGCCGGCACGCCGGTCTTCGAGGTGAACCCCATGCGGTGTCCGGTCGTCGGATCGGCGAAGACTCGGGGGTGTCGGTTCTGCATGTCGCCCCACGAGTCGAGCCACTCGGGATACCAACGCTTGCGGAGCTCGAGGAGAATCTTCACGTGATCGGAGACCACGGTCTCGTTCTGGTAGTGCTCGTCGAAGACGATGAGATTGCCGTCGTAGTCGACCGCGACCGGGTACCAAGCTGTCGGGTTCGCGAGTCCGTGGTCCATGCACTCGAAGCGCTCCCACTCCGGCGGAATCTCGATGTCGGGGACGAGGTGAACGTCCTCGACGATCTTGTACGCCGCCCCTTCGAACGCACCCCAGTCGCCGGACATGAGCTGGCGACGGAGCTCGATCGGGAGGTAGTTGAGCGAGAGCTCGTAGTCCTCGGCGTCGAGACCGGGGTTGTCCCAGACCTTGGCCGGCACGTACATGACATCCGCCTCGCGCTCGTCGATGAACCGCCTCTTGACCCAGAGGTGTCCGACGCCGCCAGGGTTCGCCGAGGCAAACGTCTGGATCGGAATGTCGGCGATGTCCATGCGCCGGCGCTGACGGGAGAAGCCGATGTAGAGGTAGATCGCAGGAGTGAAATGCGTGAGCTCGTCGAAGCCGACGAACTGGTACGCGGCACCCTGGTAGTCGGTCTTGTTGGCCTCGTGCTGGACATGTCCGAACTCGATTGTCGCCCCGCTCGGGAACAGCCACTTGGACGGAAGTCCGTCTCGGCTAGCTAGTCCTTTCGCGTCAGTACGGGCCAGCCACTCCAGGGCGAGCGGCATGAGTCCGCCGGCCTTAGAGAGCTCGGGAAATGTTCGCCGAAGCAGGAGCGCCGAATAGCCACGGCGGTCGACGAAGCGAAGTGCGGCAGCCAGAAGTCCAGCCGACTTGCCGCCTCCAACCGCACCACCGTAGAGTGCTTCACGACCCTGGAACCCCAGAAGGTGCATCTGCTGAGCGCTCAGGCTCGGCAGAATCGGGCAGTACCTCTCGAGCGGCGGGTAGAGCTTGGCGATCGCTTCCGACGGCGAGCCCGAGAAGATGGTCGTACCCGTTAGCTTGCGCGATGGCGAAGAGGTCGGCCCAGCCGACTGCTGCTCGTCCTTCGACAATGAGAGGTCCTCCTCCTTGCCCGGTGACTTCTAGCTTGGTCGACGTGCCCCACTCGTCGGCCTCGAGACGCTCGAGCATCCAACCGGCGGAGCCCGGAGACGAGTCCTTGCCGGCGCCTGCCTCGATGAGCATTTGCCGGAGCCTCCCGACGAACTCGCCGCGCGCTTTCCAGCAACGGACGTGGAGCTGAACTTCGGGTTTGACTATCTCGGTCGCTTCGGCTTTCTCGTAGATCGCGAGCCACTCTTC
>JBOGJF010000210.1:0-10445 GCA_050747785.1 Vicinamibacteria bacterium | reverse complement strand
GAAGAGGATCGAGGCCCTGGCTTACAATTGCGGCTCCGGCTTCCAAGAGGAGGCCATGCCGCTCAGCGGCGCGGGTCGGTCTTGGCGCTAATTTTGCAAAACAGGAACCGGAGCCCGTCGACTGTGTAGCAGCCCTCATGTTCCAGCTAACCGAGACTGACGGGGACTAGTTCGTTCGTGCCGCGGCTACCGAATCTTATCGGAAAGGAGGGTTCAATGAGTGGGTCAAAGGGATTGGCCTTGACCGTCGTTTCTGCGCTGGTCCTCTTCGCGGGCAGCGAACGTGCGTTCGCGCAGGGCCGGCAGGAGTCGATGATCGTCGGTTCCGTTACGGATGCCACGGGAGGTGTGCTCCCGGGACTGAGCGTCACCGTGTCGAGCCCGGTGCTGGTGGGGGGGGCACTGGTAACCGTCACCGACACCGATGGCAAGTATCGCGTGAGCCGATTGCGGGTGGGGCTCTACGCGGCGACGTTCGAGCTCGCTGGTTTCGCCACGGTCATCCGTTCCGAGATCCGAGTCCCGGTGGCAACCACGGTGACCGTCAATGTCATCATGCAGGTAGCGTCGGTGGCGGAAACGATAACCGTCACCGGTGAAGCTGCGGTCGTCGACGTGACCACTTCGTCCTCGAGCGTTCACCTCACCGACGATCTGCTCCAGAACATACCGAACGACGTCTTCCAGCCTAACATCATCAACTCCGCGCCTGGCGTCAACTACGATGTCGCCTTCGGTGGCACCGACTCCTCCAACGCACTCCTGATGGACGGTGTGGACGTGAGCGATCCCGAGGGAGGATCACCCTGGTCTTTCTTCAACTACAACTGGATCGAGGAGGTCGAGATCGTGGCGCTAGGTGCCAACGCCGAGTACGGTGAGTTCACCGGCGTCGCCGCCAACAGCGTCGTTCGCTCCGGCAGCAACGACTTCTCGGGCCTGGTGGAGTTCTGGACCGTTCCCACCTCTTGGACCGGGGACAATACGAAAGACCTCCCCGCAGATCTACAAGAGACGCTCGAGCCCAACGAAATTGCCATCGATAGAGACTTCACCGCTCAGATCGGCGGGAGGCTCATTAGAGATAAGCTTTTCTTCTTTACGGGATTTCAATACTACCAGCAGAAGTCCCGGCCCGCTGGTTTCGAAGGGGGCTATGAGACGCAGAAGAGCCCAAGGTTCCTCACGAAGATCGACTGGGCTCTCTCCGAAGCGGTCAAGCTCCAAGGGTTCTTTGAAAAGGACAAGTATGACGTCGCCGGGCGTGGTGCAAGCCCGTTCCGCCCCCCCGAGACGACGGTGATCGAGCCCTCGCCGGAAATCAACTGGAACGTTCGGTTCTCGTGGGTGATCAACGACGACACGTTTCTCGACGCCCGAAACGGCGGCTACACCGGGTACTTCCCACTCGAGCCGACTCCTCCGGCGACCCGCGAGGGCCCGGCGCCACGCGTCGATCTCCTGACCGGCTTGTACTCCCAGAACGCGCCTTATTTCGGCCGTTTCGATCGGGAACCGATCGTGACCGCGGTCACGCTCACCAAGTACGCGGAGCAATTCGCGGGCCGGCACGAGTTCAAGTTCGGCTTCGAGTACGAGCGCGCCACGGTCACGAACGAGTGGGGCTACCCCGCGGATATTCTTTACTATGACTACGGCGGTCCTTACCTCGCCTACCTCTACGAGGGATACACCACGAACGCGACAAAGAAGCGGGCCTCCATCTATGTTCAGGACGCGTGGAACATCGGCGACAAGCTGACCATCAATCCCGGGGTCCGATTCAACTTCAACCGGGGCTCTGTCCCGAACCTGGGTACGGTCCTCGAGACCAACCCGATATCTCCGAGGATCGGAGTGGCCTTCGATCCCACGGGCGATGCCAAGACCGTCCTTAGGGCCCACTGGGGTCGTTATCACGACGCTCTATTCACCTACATGTTCAGCTTCATGGATGTTTCGGACTACGGCGACTTCATTACCGCCGAGGTCCTCGCCGAAGGCGGTTGCGCCAACGGCCTGGGACCCGACTGCGTGGAGATCGATCGCTTTTCGCCGGAAACGAGTTTCGGTATTGATGAGAACATCACTCACTCCTACGTGGATCAATTTCTGGTGGGAGTCGACCATGAGCTGATTCCCGATCTCTCCTTGCAGGCGCAGTACATACGGAGAGATTTCAAGAACTTCATGGCATTCATCGATACCGGCTCTCAATACGAGGAGGTGCAGGTACAAGACCCCGGCCCCGATAACGAGCTAGGGACTCCCGATGACGGCGATTTCTTTACCGCATTCAACCTGCTGAATCCAGGAGAATCCTTCGCGCTACTCACCAATCCTGAGGGCGCCTTCCGGGACTACGAGGCCTTCCAGATCGTCGCCCACAAACGCTTCTCGAAGAACTGGCAGCTACTGGGCTCCTACACCTGGTCTAGGGCGGAGGGCACTGTAGACAACACGTTCGGGTCGAACGCGGCCGCGAACAACGGCCTCTCCAGCACGGGGCGAAACGGTGTCTTCGCCAACCCGAACCGGGCCATCAATGCGGAGAGTCCCGCCACATTCGACAATACGCATCAGTGGAAGGTCTCCGGCACCTACAGTGTCCCTCTCTGGGGAGGGTTCTATATTAGCGGCACCTACCGGTACATCACCGGCAACGCCTGGGGCCGCCGCGCCGAGATCCTTGGGCTGGATCAGGGGCGGGAAACCATACGCATCGAGCCAAGGGGGACCCGGCGGGTGGACGCGCTCAACAATATTGACTTTCGCGTCGAGAAGACGATTCCGTTCGGGGACAGTAGTCGTTCCGTGGGTCTCTTTTTCAACGTCTACAACTTGAACAATCAGGGCGTGGCGGACAGCGACGAAGATGAGCCCTTCCAGGATGTCTCCGGGGCCTCGTTTGGTGACCCACAATTTTGGATCGATCCACGCTCAGTGCGAATCGGCGCTCGGTTCGAGTTCTAGATTTCTGGACAAGGAAGTCTGGGGGAGATCCCCCTGCGGGGGGCTTCCCCGGGCTGGCCTCGCCTCTGTTCGTAGGGCGGACGAGAGTTACGAAGGGTTGTCCTGCGAGGGCCCCGAGGCCAGATAGAGACCAATCACTCCGCCGACTCCCAGGCTGGAGAGCACCGAGAACGCCCGCACGGCAGCACCGGCGTCGCCCCAGGGCACCAATCCCAAATAGGCCATGTACGACAGAAACCCGGCGAAACCGAGGAAGGACGCCGCGACGACTAGCATTGCACCGAGGGCGCGTGCTTGACTCATTTTACCTTCCCATTCGATGTCAGCGTGTCGCGGGTGGGAACACGACCGCCTCTATGCCTTCAAGATCAGAGCACAGTGCGCGACGGATGTTCAGTAAGGATAAGTCTTAAGTACATGATAGTGGCCGTAGCGAAAACTGTCAATCAAAGAACGTAGGGCGGCCGTTCTTTTGTCGTTCGCATGACAGCGAGGCTCTGCGTATATATAATGATTGTGCGACGCGCGGCCGACCGGGCCGCATCGTGTCGCCGAGGGATTCCCGATCGGGACACACGAGCAACTCATGCGGCTCGCCTTGGAGGCGGCAGACAAGGCGCTCCACTTGGGGGAGGTGCCTATTGGGGCCGTGCTGGCCAAGGACCAGGAAGTCATCGCGGTCGGGTTCAACCAGCCTATTCACACGGTCGACCCCACCGCACACGCAGAGCTCGTCGCGATACGCCAGGCGGCGAAAGAACTGGGTGACTACCGGCTTCGAGGCCTCACTCTCTACGTAACCGTGGAGCCCTGCCTGATGTGCATCGGTGCCATCGTTCACGCTCGGGTGAGCACGTTGGTTTACGGCGCAGCCGAACCAAAATTCGGCGCGGTGGAATCCATCCTCAATCTGGAGAGCATCCGCGTCCCCCATCGGCTGGCGGTGATTTCCGGCGTTTTGGAGCACGATTGCCGGAAGCTGATGCAGGACTTCTTTCGCTACACGCGTGACCCTATCTAGATGGCTCGCGATCCAAGGGTTCACCAGCAAGAAGGGAAGATGACAGAGTAGGTCCAATCGCCACGTATTCGCGGCCGGAGAGGTACCGAAGCGGTTGTAACGGGGGCGCCTCGAAAGCGTCTTGTCCGGTTAATCCCGGGCACGTGGGTTCGAATCCCACCCTCTCCGCCAACCTCCGCCCCACCTAATCCAATCCAAATCAAGCAAATAGCTACTGCCATCGGCTATCGCGAGTGGTTGCCGTCTCGAGAGCGGCCGCACCCGCTCCGCGTGTTAGACTGGAAGGATTGCCCGGGCGTCGCCTTCGTCTGGGCGTTTCGAGAAGCAATCGTGATAGTCGCTCACGGAACCTGGTTGCCAGCGTCCGGCGGGGGTGGTTTCTTTCTCTGGGGAGAGACCGGCCCGTCCGACTCCCACCGAAACGTCACGCGGGAGCGGTCCGTCCATCCGTTCCAGGCTCCCTCCCGGCAATTGGAGGACGACGTGTTTCGAGCCCTCGGGGAGGACGGCCACGACGGCGCTCGCGCGGGTGTAGAAGTCGAGTTTCTGCTGCCGTCAGCAAGCGGTCGCCCGGTCGCATCGCCGGAGCTTCTGGTGGACGCCCCTCAGGCCCTCGAGAAGAAGCGACTCGCGCCGTGGCGGATAACGGGTCTCACCATACCTCCCCTCGCCGCCCTCGGATGGTTGGCGGGTCTGCCGAACGAGCTAGACGATCATCCCGCCAGGGTGCGTCTCGGGGAGGATGTGCGCTTCTGGGCTACCGCCGCACGTCTGGCGCTCGAGCTTCTCGCGCGACAGCGATTTCTACCCGGTCTCGAATGGAGGGATTCGGATAAGAGCCGTGCGCTCTGGGCACCTTGGCTAGACGCGGAACAGGAGAGGTTGGAGCGGCTCGTTTCTGCGATGCCCCCGGTTTGTCGCGCCTTCGTTCCGGCTTCGAAGGAGATGGTCGATCCTGAATTCTTGGTGAACGACTTTCTAGCGAACGTGGTCGACGACTTCGTGCGGCAAGCCGCTTCCCGTCTAAGGCTCCGACCCCGCTTCCTGGATAGCCACGGCGCCCAGTTTGCGGCCTCCCTACTGCAAGGAGACGGCACTCTGCCCGTCCAGGAAGACGTCAGCCAATTCCTCGCGACGGAGCTCGCCGATTGGCGAAAGGGTTTGGAAGACGAGAGCGAAGCACCTTTTCGCATCGCGTTCCGACTCGATCCGCCCAACGAGGAGCTTGCGGCCGAGGCCGGGAGCGTGGACTCCGCCGGAGCGAGCTGGCAATTGAAGTACTTTCTTCAGGCCGTCGACGACCCATCCGTTTTGATTCCGCTCGATGGGATCTGGGCGCACGCGGGAGTGAGCTGGCGGTACCTCCAGCGGCGCATGGACCGTCCCCAAGAGCGCGTTCTCGAAGCTCTCGGGCGGGCTTCGTCTTTGTTCTTGCCCATCGAGGAAAGCTTGAAGGCGGCGCGTCCCGATTCGTGTGGCCTCACGCTCGAGCAGGCGTACCTCTTTCTCAGGGAGGGTGCTCTTCTCTTGCGCGAGAGCGGGTTCGGAGTCCTGGTTCCCTCATGGTGGAGGAGCGGGGAGGCGAGCATCGGGCTGAGGCTCCACGTGGCGGCTCCCGATGACCCCGGTCGGGTGAGCTCCGCGCTCAGTCTGGAAACGCTCGTGAAATTCGATTGGCAAGTGGCCATCGGCGACGAGACGCTCGATCGTCAGGAGTTTCTCCAGTTGGTGTCTTTGAAGCAGCCGTTGGTCCACCTGCGGGGGAGATGGGTCGAGCTACGGGAAGACCAGATCGAAGAGGCGACGCGGGTTCTCAGCGCGAGGGCCGAGCGGCAGGTGATGCCGCTTAGGGAAGTGCTGCAGTTCGGGCTGAGCGGCCGAGACGACAAGCTCCCCGTGCGCGGCTTGGATGCCGAGGGGTGGGTCGGGGCGCTCTTGACCCAGCTCTCCCGAGCCGAGTCATTGCCGCTCCTCGACTCACCGCAAGCATTTCATGGCCAACTCCGGCCGTACCAAGTGAGCGGGTTTTCCTGGCTCTCCTTCCTGGGTCGGTGGGGCTTGGGGGCTTGCCTTGCCGACGATATGGGATTGGGAAAGACCATCCAGATGCTAGCTCTCCTTTTGCACCGGAAGGGCCAAGGAGAGTTGAAGCGGCCCTTCCTTCTGATCTGCCCGACCTCCGTCATGAGCAATTGGAAAAAGGAAGCGGAGCGTTTCGCGCCGTCTCTGCGGGTCATGATCCATCACGGTCTCGGCCGTCGCGAGGGAGAAGCCTTTGCCAGGCAGGCCTCTCGACACGACCTGGTCGTTTCGAGCTATAGCCTGGTTCATCGCGATCTGGATCGCCTCTCCGCCGTCGACTGGGGTGGTCTCGTGCTCGACGAAGCCCAGAACATCAAGAACCCGGCCGCCAAGCAGACCAAGTCCGTTAAGCGCTTGGGGGCACCGAGTCGAGTCGCGCTCACCGGGACACCGATCGAGAACCGTTTGTCCGAGCTTTGGTCGATCATGGACTTCTTGAACCCCGACTACCTCGGCTCTCATTCCTCCTTCAAGAGCCGTTTCGCCGTTCCCATCGAGAGGTACCGCGATCAGGAGGCCACCGATGAGCTCCGTCGGTTGGTCCGTGCGTTCGTGCTGCGGCGCGTCAAGACCGATCCAACGGTTATCAAGGACCTACCCGAGAAGAACGAAATGAAGATCTTCTGCAGTCTTACTCGTGAGCAGGCGACTCTTTATGAGGCGGTGGTTCGGGAGAGCCTCACTCGCATCGACGAGGCGGACGGCATCCGGCGCAAGGGTGCGGTTCTGGTCGCGCTCACCCGCCTGAAGCAAGTCTGCAACCATCCCGCGCACTATCTCGGCGACCGGAGCGCTCTCGATGAACGCTCGGGCAAGCTCACCCGCCTGAGCGAGATGCTCGAGGAGGTCCTCGCGGAAGGCGATCACGCGCTCATCTTCACGCAGTTTGCCGAGATGGGGGGTATGCTGCACCGACATTTACAGGACGCGCTCTCCACCGAAGTCATCTTTCTCCACGGGGGTGTGCCGGTGCGGCAAAGGGAGGAGATGATAACGCGTTTCCAGGAGGAGCCTGCCGGACCACGGATCTTCGTTCTGTCTCTCAAGGCGGGGGGCTTCGGCTTGAATCTGACGCGGGCGCGTCATGTATTTCACTTCGACCGGTGGTGGAACCCAGCCGTCGAGAACCAGGCCACCGATCGTGTGTTTCGCATCGGACAGACCCGTTCGGTCGCGGTCTACAAGTTCATCTGCGCGGGTACCGTCGAAGAGCGCATCGATGCGCTCATCGAGCAGAAGAAGGAGCTCGCCGGGCTGGTGGTGCGCGCCGGTGAAAGCTGGCTGACCGAGCTATCGACGTCGGATCTGAAGGAGCTCTTTGCGCTCCGACGAGACGTGGTCCAGGAGTAGACGGTGGCAACGACGAAACGCCGCGGCGTAATCGCGGAGAGATGGTGGGCAAGGCGTTGGATCGACGTACTGGAGCTCCTTGGTCTCGCTAACCGGCTGGAGAGAGGTCGTCGCTACGCTCGCGCCGGTCGCGTGCTGCGTCTCGAAGTAAGGCCGGGTCGTGTCGAGGCCGACGTGCAGGGCTCGCGCTACGACGCCTACCGCGTCACGTTCCGGCTCAAGAAGCTCCCGCGGGCGCAATGGGAGAAGGCGATCGAGACGCTGGCCTCTCAAGCCTTGTTTGCCGCGAAGCTTCTGGGCGGCGAGATGCCGCACAACATAGAAGATGCCTTCCAGAGTGTGGGTCTGTCCTTGTTTCCGACCGACCGGCGCGATCTGAGGACGGATTGCTCGTGTCCGGACGAAGCCAATCCGTGTAAGCATATCGCCGCGGTGCACTACGTTCTCGCCGAGCAGCTCGAGCAGGATCCCTTCCTGCTCTTTCGGCTTCGCGGGCGGGACCGGGAAACGATTCTGGACGCGCTCCGCTCACGCCGGGCCGCGCAGGCGGTCGGAGGCTCCGTGGTGTCCGTCAAGACTCAGCCACTCGATGAGACGATCGAAAGATTCTGGAAGGCGGGCGAGGCGATCCGGGATTTCCCGGTGTCGGTTGGACCTCCAGCGGTGTCGTTATCACTGCTCAAGCGGTTAGGCGTTCCGACGTTTTGGCAACCGCATCCCGAGATCCGAGGCGCTCTGGGTCGGCTGTACGCGAAGGTCACGGAACGGGCCATGGCTCTGGCCTACAGCGGATCGCCTCCTCCGAAGCACGGCTAGCCCTCACTCCCCCGCTCCCAAGAAGAGACCCTCACCCCGTGATCTGGCATCCAAGTTGCGTAGGGCTAGAGTAAGACTGGTCCAACCAAACCGGGAGGTGGGGTGATGAAGTCAAGCAACCCCTGGAAACCCAATGGGCTACCCGGCCTCGAGCGCGCCGGGAGCGTGGTTTTGGTGATCTTGACCATCCTCGTGGCCTGCGTGGTTTTGGCTACACCGATACGAGGGGCCGTCACCTCGAATGAGGCCGACATCCTCTGCCAGATGCAGGCACCGCTTGCGAACCCGATCAATCCATGCCCACTCTTGGAGCAAGCGAATTCGCTCATGGCTCGGCTGACGCGGTCGGCCGCGGAGTACGCGCGCAAGGTGTCGGCGGGATTCGATCCCGAGCGCAGTCTGCGGATTCAAGAAGCTCTGCTGCGCGAAGATCTTGTTTGGTTGAGCCGTGGTTTCAGCCGCCAGCAGATGGATCTGATGGTCTTCGTTTCGGTTGCGTTCAGCCTGGAGCACGCGGACGCGCGATCGGTGGAGCTGCGAAACTCCTTCGCGGCGAATGGAGACCCGAACGACCAGGTTCGTCTACAGAGGATCGATCTCTACCGAAGCGAGGCGCTGCAATTGCTCGATGAGCTATCGGCGTCAGTGGGGACCGTTTCTGATAGCAACCTTCGATTCCACTTCTAATCGGCCCCGTCGATCTCGAAGCGCTCGGCAGCTCGCAGCCGGTCCTTGTTGAAGTAGAAGTACGCTACCCCTAGGGCCACGCCGACTCCGAAACCCAGCGCGTGCGTGCGGTAGCTCACCGCGGGCTCGATCACGGTAGGCATCAGTACGATCACGCCGAAGCCGAGAGCGCGGAGTAGCCTCTTCGCGAGTGTGAATCGACGCTCGACGAAGAGGTAGAGCGTCAACCAGAACCCGGCCATCAGGTACGTCACTCCCGAAGCCCCAACGAGGACCGTCAAGGGCGGATAAGTCGCTAACGACAGCGCCATCACCAATCCCCCGCCACCGACGGTCAGAACGGGATACACCATCGCGCCGAAATAGCCGTAGAGCACGTAGCTGAGCACGGCGAAGACCAGAGCGTTGCTCATGAGATGCCAAAAGTCGGAATGGACGCCGATCGCCGTGAAGACACGCCAGTACTGCCCTAGCTCGAACACCGTTTCCGGAGTGGCTGGAAGCTCCGAGGCGAGACCCAAGGCGTCCGTCCAGTAGATCCCGGAGACCATACACAACAAAGCGACGCCGGCTAGGGCTACCCAAACGCTGCCGCTCGCAGGTTTGCGCGAGAGATGGGTTTCGGTGATGACCTCGTCGGGTTGGAGAAAGGGATATGGAGAGGTCAAACGTCTCGCGACGGAGCGAAGGGGCGTGGCGTCAATCTCACTAGGGAACCCAGTCGGCGATGAAGACGTTGGTCTCACCCGCTTGGCGGGCGAAACGATTGGAAGCGAAGACCAGCTTACGGCCGTCTGGGCTGAACATCGGAAAGCCGTCGAAGCTCGGATCGAACGTCACTCGCTCGAGGCCCGCACCGTCGGTGCCGATCAAGTAGAGGTCGAAATCGCGGCCCTGCGGGTCCTTCACGTTCGATGAGAAGATGATGTGCTTACCGTCCGGATGAAAGAAGGGGCAGAAGTTTGCCGCTCCGTTGTCGGTAATCTGTCGCTTGTTGCTGCCATCGGCATCCATCACGAATATCTCGAGGACACTCGGCTCGATGAGCCCCTCTGCCAGAAGCTCTTCGTAGCGCGCCAGCGCATGGGCATCCCGGGGATGGTGAGCCCGGTAGACGATCTGTTTGCCATCGGCGGAGAAGAAGGCGCCTCCATCGTATCCCTTCTCGAAAGTCAGGCGCCGCAGGTCGCTCCCGTCCGTCCGCATCGAGTAGAGATCGAGATCGCCTTCGCGAACCGAGGTGAAGACGATCGTAGTTCCATCCGGAGATACCGAGGCCTCGGCATCGTAGCCGGGGGTCTTGGTGAGCTGCTGAACGTTGGTTCCATCCAAGTTGGCGACGAAGAGGTCGTAGCTTTTGTAGACCGGCCAGACATAGCCGCGCTCGAAGGTCGGACGAGGAGGACAGGATTCCGAAGCGAGGTGGGTCGATGCGTAGAGAAGTCTCTCGCTTGGTAGAAAGTAACCGCAAGTCGTGCGCCCTTTGCCGCTCGACACCTGTCGCACGTCGCTCCCA
>JBOGJF010000209.1:0-5439 GCA_050747785.1 Vicinamibacteria bacterium | reverse complement strand
CCTCATGGATGAAGGGGCTACCTACCGCAAGGCGTTGCAGATCATCGACGATCATCCGGAGCTTCTAACCGCCATCGGCTGTCACCCCCACGACGCGAAGGGCTTCGGCAGCGAGGCCGAGGAGTTACTTCGCGAGCTCAGCCAGCGCCCCCGTCTGGTCGCCATTGGAGAGGTCGGCCTCGACTACCACTACAACTGGTCGCCGCCCGAGACGCAACGGGACGTGTTTCGGAGGCAAATACGCGTGGCCCGGAGTCTCGGCCTTCCCCTCATCATCCATCAGCGGCAGGCCGAGCGGGATCTCATCGCGATTCTCGACGAAGAGAATGCGCGGGAGGTCGGGGGTATTCTGCACTCCTTCACCGCCGGCCGGGAAACGGCCGAGGCTGCCATCGAACGAGGCTTCCTCATCTCGTTCTCGGGGATCGTCACCTTCAAGAACGCCGAGCCGCTGCGGGACGTCGCTCGCCAGCTCCCGGTGGACAAGATCCTGGTCGAGACCGATTGCCCCTATCTGGCCCCGGTCCCCCACCGGGGCAGGCGAAACGAGCCCGCGTTCGTCCGGGAGACCGCCGCCTGCCTGGCGGACGTCAAAGGCCTGACGCTCAAGGAGATCGAGTCAGCCACCGACGAGAACTTTCGGCGCCTTTTCGGTCTCTGAGCACGTTTTCCAGCGAACGGCCCCCCGGAACGTGCTGGCATTGCTTGGCCTAACGATTTCCGTAATAATGAGGGCCCTATGGCCGGCGAACACTCCTTCGACGTCGTCTCCGAGGTGGATCTCCAGGAGGTCAAGAACGCCGTCCAGCAGGCGGTGAAGGAGATCCAAACGCGTTTCGATTTCAAGGGGACCAACACCGAGATTCGCTTGAACGAGGGAGCGCTCGAGCTCTCAACCACCGACGAGTTCAAGCTGAAGAGTGCCGTGGACGTCTTACAGGGCAAGCTGGTCAAACGGAACGTCTCCTTGAAGGCGCTTCGACCCGGGAGCGTGGAATCGGCGCTGGGCGGTACCGTCCGACAGCGGATCGAGCTCCAGAAGGGCATTCCCATCGAAAACGCGCGAGAGATCGTCAAGATGATCAAGAACACCAAGCTCAAAGTGCAGGCCTCGATTCAGGGGGAGCAATTGCGGGTGAGCGGCAAGGACAAGGACGATCTCCAACAGATCATCCAGCTCTTGCGCGACACCGACCTCGATATTCATTTGGAGTTCACGAACTACCGATAGGACGACGCATGCAGGCTTCCGA
Organism: Vicinamibacteria bacterium; assembly: GCA_050747785.1. Taxonomy (GTDB): domain Bacteria; phylum Acidobacteriota; class Vicinamibacteria; order Marinacidobacterales; family DATDRI01; genus CBDANW01. The sequence continues at coordinate 4,186 of JBOGJF010000209.1, read as the reverse complement.
ACCCAGTCGACCCGTTTGGCCTCCCGTTGGCCTCGACGAGATCTTCGCTGACGTGCAAGAGGATCTCCTCGCGGTGGAACGCTTCATGGAGGAGAAGATCAACAGCAATGTGGATCTGATCCAAACGAGCACCCGCTACATCTACAAGAGCGGCGGCAAACGCATTCGCCCCGCGCTCTTGCTCCTCGCCGCCCGACTCTGCGGCTACGAAGGTTCCAAGGCGCACTACTACGCCGCGGTCATGGAGTTCATCCACACCGCAACGCTGATTCACGACGACATCATCGACGAAGCGTCTCTCCGGCGGGGTCAGACCTCCGTCAACACGCTTCTCGGCAACGACGTGACGGTTCTGTTGGGTGACTACCTCTACATTCGCTCGATGGGGCTCGCGATTGAATTGGGCAACTTGAAGATCCTCCAGGTCATCTGTGAAGTCACGCTTCGGATGATCGAGGGCATGATCCTCGAGCTGAATCGCGGAGGCGACATCAAGATCAGCGAGGAGGAGCATCTCGAGATCTTGAGGCTCAAGACCGCCTACCTCTTCAGCGGGTGCGCCAAGATCGGGGCGGTGCTGGCCGAGGTGGGAGAAGACCAGGTCCAGGTTCTGGCCGACTACGGCCTCAACTTGGGCATGGCGTTCCAGGTCATCGACGACATGCTGGATTTCATAGCGGATGAGAAAGAGCTGGGTAAGCCCGTTCTCTCCGATCTCAAAGAGGGCCACGTCACGCTGCCGGTTCTGTACGCCTTGCAGGCCGAGCCTCGCGCCACGACCCTCGTCCAAGGAGTCATCGATAGGAAAGCGATCGACGAGGTGACCGGAAAAGAAATACTCGACTTGATCCGTCGTCATCGAGTTCTCGAGAAAGCTCGGGCCGTCGCGGAGGAGTACTCTGGTAGGGCGAAGCAGACGCTGGCGCCCCTACCCGACTCTCATCTCAAAGAGTCTTTGCTCTTCCTCGCCGACTACGTCATCGAACGGAACGTCTAGTGTGTGTATTAGATTAGTGCCGTGGGGACCGCCGCCTGACGAACTCCAGTTCGAGCAACCACGTGGTTTGGCGGCCAACAGGTGACTGCGCTTTCGCCCACGCAACTTGGCGGCCGGCGGCGCGCCGGGGTGCTCGACTAATCTCAGGGTGGGCCTCACTCCTCGTTCGGCTCTGGCCTCCGCTCGACAGGCGTCGCTGCGGCCGGCGGTCGCGCAGGCTGACTCGTTTTTCATCAGCCTGCCAAGGCATTAACTTCAATATCGTGAGCACGACCGGTCGGGCTACGTCGCGTCCGCCACGCTATTCCAAGCGGCCGCTGCCTTGCTATCGGCATGTTCCGGGGGAGACGCCGCACCCGGAACGCGACCCGGCGGGGCACATGTACGGCGAGAGCGAGGTAGCGCCTCGAGACTGGAAGGCGGAGGGGTGGCAAGAGAACGAGCTCTACCTCTTTGGAGTCGATCTCTTCAATGACGGCTACTGGTGGGAGGCACATGCCGCCTGGGAAGCTCTGTGGAAGACGAGCGAGCGAGGCGGAGCGACGGCGAGGTTCCTGCAGGGTCTCATCCAGATCGCCGCGGCATTGGTGCAAGACCGGGCGGGCCGCGCGATCGGGGCTCGCCGGCTAGCTTCGAAGGGTGTGGCCAAGCTCCGCGGCCTCGGAAACTCGAGGAGCCTCGGGTCCGGGAGCCGAGCGCTCCGCTTCATGGGGGTCGACGTCGAGGGGTTCGCGACGGCGGTTGAGCGGTTCTTCGAGCCCATGGACCTCGGACGGGCGGAAGTCGTCGTCCTCCCGCTCCTCGTGCTCGCTTGAGCGCCGAGGGCTCTTATCGTGAGCGTCCTCATCGGACTTCGGGGCTGCCAAAACCCTGTGCTATACTTCGCATGTTCATGAAAAAGCAGGAGCTCTTGATTGCTGCCGGCGTCGCTGCGGCCGTCGCTTTCATGCTCGGTCTCATCCTGGCCGGCGTGGTCGCACCGCAAGCCCCCGGCTCTGCCTCCGAGCTCCACCCCTCGTTTCCCGACCCGGGAAGCCTGGCGAGAGCCGGCGCGCCCGCCGGGCTCGTCAACTTCGCGGAGATCGTGGAGATCGTCAATCCCGCGGTGGTCAACATCATCGCCACCGGCACCGACGACGTGGAGATACTGACCGAGGGCTCGTCGCGGAATCCGTTCGACTTCTTCGGGGATCCCCACGAGGGACTGCAATTGCCGAGGCGGGGCTCCGGCTCGGGCTTCTTCATCGATCGGGAAGGTTACCTACTGACCAATCACCACGTCATCGAGGGAGCGCAACGGGTCGAGGTGACGCTCATGAACTCGGGCACGGTTCGAGCGTCGGTGGTGGGAAGCGATCCCGAGACCGATCTGGCGCTCTTGCGGATCGAGCCTGGAAATGACAGCGAGTTCCCCGCCATCCCGCTCGGGGACTCCGACATGCTGCGCGTCGGCGAGTGGGTCTGCGCCATCGGTAACCCGCTACGCCTCTACGATCACACGGTCACCGTGGGTGTGGTGAGCTACAAGGGGCGCGTTCTCTTCAATCCCAGCTTCGACAACTACATCCAAACGGATGCCGCCATCAACTTCGGAAACTCCGGGGGCCCGTTGATCAACTCGCGAGGCGAAGTAGTCGGGATCAATACCGCGGTCAGCCAGCAGGGACAAGGAATCGGCTTCGCCATACCCATCAACACCGCCAAAGCCATACTGGCCCAGCTCAAGGACCGCGGCGGGGTTTCGCGCGGCCATCTCGGAGTGAGCCTCGACGACGTCGACGAGGAGTACCGGAAGCAGCTTCAGCTTCCCGAGCAGCGAGGCGCCGTCGTAACCCGCGTTTTCCCCGACTCACCGGCCGACGAGGCGGGCGTTCAACGGTACGACGTGATCGTGGAGGTGGATGGAAACCCGGTCGAGGTCGGTGCCGATTTGGTCAAGGCGATCAGCTCATCGCCTCCCGAAACGCCGGTCAAGATCAGTGTCTACCGGGATGGCGAGCGTTTGGAGCTCGAGGCGGTTCTCGACGAGCGGACGCCGGAAGTCGAGAAGACCGATCCGGAGATCCCGACGCGGCAGCCCGATCCCTTCGACAAGCTCGGCCTCACGGTGCAACCGTTGACTCCCAGCGCGATCGAGCGCTACGCCTTTCCCGAGGACTTGAACGGTGTGATGGTGGCGAGGGTCAACCCGCTAGGCTCCGCGGCGGACGAAGGGATTCGTCGCGGGGACGTCCTCTCCGAGATCAACCGCCGGCCAATTCGGGATCTGAACAGCTACCTTCAATCGATAGCGGGGGTCAGGTCTGGTGACGTGCTCCTCATCTACGTCGTGCGAAGCGCAGACATCTCGTTCATTGCCAAGGTCCGGGTCGAGTAGACCAGTCTTTCTGGTTTTACCTAGATCCCCGGGATCCCGCGCATAGAGGCAACACTCGTGAAACCGCGCATCCTCGTTGTGGACGACGAAGAGCCCATCCGCAAGACGATGCGCATGACCCTCGAGTACGAGGGCTTCGAGGTCTCCGAGGCCGCCTCCGGGGCGGAAGCCCTCCAATCGGTCGAGTCCGATCCTCCCGATCTCGTCTTCCTGGACATCAAGATGCCGGGCATCGATGGACTGGACGCGCTCAAACAGCTCAAGGAGATATCACCGGCCACCCAGGTCATCATCATCAGTGGACACGGAAACGTGGAGACCGCGGTCCAGGCCACGAAGCTCGGGGCCTTCGACTTCATCGAGAAACCACTGGAAACCGAGCGGGTCTTGCTGGCGGTGCGCAACGCCGCCGAGCGCAAGGAGCTAGAGGAAGAAGTCGGGCGCCTACGGCTCCGCTTCGAGCAACACTATCGGATGGTGGGTGAGAGCCCGTCGATGAAGAAAGTCGAGGAAGCCATCCGGCGCTCGGCACCGACCAATGCGACCGTTCTCATCACCGGCGAGTCAGGAACCGGCAAGGAGCTGGTGGCGCGCGCGATCCACGTGAACAGCAATCGCGCCCGCGGACCCTTCGTGCAGGTCAATTGCGCCGCGATCCCGGAAGACCTCATCGAGAGCGAGCTCTTTGGACACGAGAAGGGCTCGTTCACCGGCGCCACCAACAAGCAGATCGGGAAATTCGAGCAGGCACACCGTGGCACGATCTTCCTCGACGAGGTGGGCGACATGAGCGCCCGCACCCAGGCGAAGGT
>JBOGJF010000208.1:0-3531 GCA_050747785.1 Vicinamibacteria bacterium | reverse complement strand
CTCCTGGATCTCTCCGACAACATCCGAGAGATGCTCATCGAGCGGCGGCCGGGGACCGACATCAAGCGGGCGGCCAAAGAGGAAGGGATGATCTTTCTGCGCGATTCGGCGCTCGAAAAAGCATTCGCGGGGCTGACCACTCTGGAAGAGATCAACAAGGTAACGTTCGTCGAAGCAACACGGAATGAGCCGGAATGAGAATGAGCCAGAATGAGTAAGTTCGGTCGACTCAAGCGATGGCTCCTTGCGCCGGAGCCACCCGGAGTCGGCGTCGAGTTTCGCCCCGGGGAGATCGTGATCGCCCGCTTCGACGAAGGCGGACGCGGGTTCATGGATCTTTGCTTGCGTGCTCCGATTCCTCCCGGCGTCGTCGATTTTTCCATGCTCCGCCCGAACCTCGTCGAACCGGAAGCGCTTCGCGCGTTCCTCAAACAGCTCTTCGATGAAGCGGGCGTCAAGGGTACCCGCATCGGCCTTACTCTGCCGGATATGCTGGCACGCATCTCCTTGGTAGACCTTCCCGGCGCGCCACGGCCGATGAGATCGTCCGCCGAGGTCGTCGACATGCTGCGCTTTCGCTTGAAGAAATCGCTCCCGTTCGACGCCGGCGAGGCGCGGTTGAGCTACCAGAGCACTCCCACCGCGTCCTCGGCGTCGGCAAGCACACTTAGCTTCCTGACCGGTATCATGCACGAGAGCGTCGCGGCACAATACGAAGGGCTCTTCGCGGACCTTGGTTTCCACGTCGGGGCCATCGAAACGTCTTCGCTCAGCTTGCTCAAGCTCTGGGAGCCAGTCGTCTTGGAATCGCTCTCGCCCGAGCAGGACTACTTCTTTCTGAATCTCGAGGAGACTTACTTCACGGTGAGCCTCGTCCGAAATCGCTCCCGGCTCGTCCTGGTGCGGACGGTGGGCCACCGCTCGCCACTCCTCGACACCGAGGCCCTCGATTTTCGACACCGGCCGAGCTATGAAGCCGAAGGCCTCTTGAGAGAGCTCCTCCCCACCTTCATCTATTATCAGGAGAAGTTGGAAGGCAGCTCGCTCGCCCGCGTCTACTACCGCTCTCTGCGCCCGGATCTCGGAGATCTCGCGGGCGTCCTGGAAGAGCAGTTCCAGGTCCCCGCCGAGCCCTTCGATCTCTCGCGCGCCGTGAAGGTGGGATCTCACCTCACGGTGGAGGAGCCCATGGCCAGCGTCGCTGGCGCCGCGTCCGGTGTCGCGCGGGGGAAAGCAGCTTAGGATGGACGCACCTCTCAACTTCGCGAAGGATCCCTTCCGGAACGAGCGCCTTCCCGGCATTCTCTTCGGCATCTTGGGCGGTGCGCTCGTGGTCGGGACGCTGTGGCACGCCGTCGTCCTCACGAGGTATTTGATGCGGGAGGCCGAGGAGCTCGACGTCACGGTTCAAGGGATGGAGGAGCGCCGCTCGAGTCTGGTGACCGATATCAACCGGACGCGCGCCGCGCTCGATGCCGAGCGGAGCGACGTGATGAGCCAACGCGTCGCGTTCCTGGCCGATACGTACCGACAAAAAGGCTTCTCGTGGACCGGGCTCTTCAACCAGCTGGAGGCGGTCATCCCGCCGAACATCCGTATCACCTCCATCTCTCCGAGCGCCACCGAAGGCGAGATCGAGGTTCGGTTGACGATCGTCGGGCGCTCGCTCGAGGACTTGCTCACTCTCGTGCGCAATCTGGAGCAAAGCCGGTTTTTCGGAACCGTGATGCCCCTCAACGAAGCGCAGCAGGAAGAGGAAGGGACGGTCTCCTCGACGGTGACGCTTCGCTACCACGCCGAGGAGAGCGAGGCGCCGAACGATGCCGCGAACCCAGAAGGCCCACGCTCCCGCGGTAGGCGGCGCACCCAGCCCGCCGAAGGCGCCGCGCCCGACGCCAATCCCGACGAGCCCGATGGGCAAGGTGAGGAAGACCTGTTCGATGAGGAAGACCCCATCGACGACGAGGGTGCTGTCGACGACGAAGACGGCACGGAAGACGACGACTTGATCGAGGACAACGATGCCTGAGACCCGTCCCGATCCTCGACCCTTCTGGCGAAAGCCCCGATTCCTTCGGTTGCTTCTGGGGCTCGCTCTCGCGAACATCGTCGTCTACGGCGCGGTGACTTACCGCCTGGCGACCAAACAGGAGCGGCTCACCCAACAGCAGGCGTCGCTCTCCCAGGAGATCGCTACCCGACAAGCGGAGCTAGCCTCACTTCGCGAGGAGCAAGAGCGGATCGAGCGGAACGACGCGGTCGCGGAGCAATTCTGGTCCGAGGTCGTCAAGCCTCTCACGCCCGGCCTTACCGACGCTCTTGCCGAGATCGATCGACTCGCCCGACAATCGAACGTGGAGCGAGGGCGGACGTCCTATTCCCAGGAAGTCCTCGACGTGGGCCTGACTGAGATGAACGTCAGTATGCCGCTCCAGGGGGACTATTTCGATCTGATTCGATTCATCAACGTGTTGGAACGTTCGGAACGTTTCTTTCTGGTACGCGAGATCGCGCTGCGGGACGCCGCCGAAGGCCAGCTCAGTCTGCGCTGCGACCTCAGCTTCTTCGTCAAACCGCCCTCCGAAACCGCCGCGGTCTCGGAAAACGGTAACGGAGCCAGCACGCGTCGGGGGTCGGGCCGATGAAGCGGGCTCGTGGTTTCACGTACATCGAGCTCATCATCGCCACGTTCATTCTGGCGATTCTCGCCGCGGCCATCGTGCCGGTCGCCGAGGTCACCGCCAAGCGCGCCAAGGAAGTCGAGCTCCGGCGCAATCTGCGGATTCTTCGCGACGCGATCGACGCCTACAAACAGTCGGTCGACCTCGGCCTCATTGGAGGCAGCGACGTCGAGCTCGGGAGCGAAGGCTATCCTCCAGATCTCGAGACGCTCGTGGAAGGGGTCAGCCAGGTTGGGGCGGTGGATAAGAAGCTGAAGTTCTTGAGGCGAATCCCCTTCGATCCCATGACTCACTCGACCGAATGGGGATTTCGCTCGTACCAGGACGAGCCGGATTCCTACTCCTGGGGCGGCAAAAACATATACGACGTCTACACGAAGAGCAGCGAAACGGCGCTCGATGGAACGAAGTATCGTGATTGGTAGGCGTCAGGAGGTCATGAGGTCCAGGGGGTTCACGTTCATCGAGCTGGTGATGGTGATTACCATCTTGGGCACACTGATTGCGATCGCGATTCCGGTCTACCGGGCGCAGATCCTCGCCAGCAAGGAGTCGGTTCTGGAGCACAACCTGGCCATCATCCGGGAGCGCATCGATCAGTACAAGGCGGATCGGGACGAGTACCCCGCATCCCTCGCCGCGCTCGTCGAAGCCGGCTATCTCCGGGAGATCCCGGAGGATCCGATGCTCGAGCGCGCGGAGTGGGAAGAGGTTTTCGCGGAGTTCGATCCCGAGCGGCCTGACCAGGAGCCTGGTATCTACGACGTGCACAGCCTCTCGGGCGGAGTGGGCTCGAATGGAACTCCTTATAGTGAGTGGTAGATGAGCAGCCGTCGCGTCACGACCAGCC
>JBOGJF010000207.1:0-7688 GCA_050747785.1 Vicinamibacteria bacterium | reverse complement strand
GAACAGGCCCATGAGCCCGATGGGAATCCCTTGCCAGAAAACGCGTTGGGTACCCCACGAGGCAAGGGGGTTCCAGCTGCCGGTGATTGAAAAGAAGAAAACAAGGACGGCCAGCAGTGCGACCGACGTCCCCGCCAACACTTCCCGCCGCCTTGCCGGCCAGAAGATGAGAGAGCCCACTGCGACGACGACTGTAAGCGTCAAGAACTTGATGTGGAGAAGAGGTAGCAAGCCAAAACCCAAGCCCCACGAAGCCGCGGCAAGCGGCCCGATCTCCATCGGGACGACCCAGCGGCGGAAAACCGCGATCGCCAATACTGCCGCGGGCAGCTCCGGATAGGCGGCAGTCAGTAGGAAAAGGCCGGGAACCGTAGCGCCGAATGCCAGCGCGGCTACCAACGCGGCTCGCCGATCGACCACCAAGAGCTCCACGGCGCGAAAGAGCTCCCGCACCGCGATCGCTCCCAGCAATGCTTTGGTCAGGACAACTCCCGTCAACCCGAGCAGGGCGTATCCCGGCAGCAGGATCAGAGGCAGGCCGATGCCGTGCACCGAATATGACGTGCCGTGTGCCAGGTGCGGGCCGATCTTGCCGTCGTAGAACGCGCGGAAGCTTCCTTCCGCGTAGTCGTCCGCCACCTCGAGATCATGATCCCAGAGAAGGCTGTGCACGATGAGCAGGTAGTGTGGCTCGTCGCCGGTCAGCCCGACCGCGTGCTGCATTCGGTAGCCCACCAACAAGTAAAGTGCGAAAGCCGCCACCGCCACTTGATTCGCGGGCGGCGCGAAACCGTTGCCTCCGAATAGCCGCGCGGCTCGCCAGAGGCTCGCCACTGCGCATCCCACGATAACTAGATCCAGGAGCGGCCCAGAGAACGCGGCGAGAAAGGGCATGACCGCGATCGCGCCGGGAACGTAGGCAACGCTCGCCAGTCCGGGAAGCAAAAGGGGGTACAAGACTCTGACCGCTTCCCTGCGGGAAAGCCACCTTCCTAGGCACGCTCCCCCGAGCGCCCCCGTGAGGGCGGCAATCCACCAGGCCCAAGAAGGTAACGTCGCTACAAGGCTCGGATCGGCGATGCTATCGGTGATGGGTACTCGAAGCGCAGCGCGAACGACCAGCGCCGTAGCTGTCGAGGCACCCGCGATTGCGGCAAGCAGCGTGTCGATATGCCGGCGAAGCCAGAGCACGGCTCAACGCCTGGACGGCTGCTTCTGGAGAAAGGACAGGGCCACCAGTGTCTTGGCGTCGCGGATTTCCTGAGCGGAGACCATTCGAAGGGCTTCGTTCACACCGAAGAGACGGATCTCGATGCTCTCGTCCTCTTCCGGACGAGGACCTCGCTCCTCGAGCTCCGTGGCACGGAAGAGGTGCATTCTTTCATCGCTGAATCCGGGTGCGGGATAAAAATCCAGCAGCTTCTGCAAGCGACGCGGGTAATAGCCGGTCTCCTCGACGAGCTCGCGGCGAGCCGCTTGTTCCGACGACTCACCCGGGTCCATGTGACCCGCCGGTACTTCCCAGAGAAAGTCCCGCACCGCGTAACGGTATTGCCTCACCAGCACCAGACTACCATCGGCCGTGATGGGCAAGATGACCGCCGAGCCCGGATGGCGCACGACTTCTCGCTCGACTTCGGCACCCCCGGGCTCGATCACCCGGTCCACCTCGAGCGTGAGCAAGCGCCCGCGATAGCCAACCCGATGCGAGACGCGCTTGGCCAGCTCCTCGGAAGACATCTAAACTAAGGCTCTACCGGCGGCACCGCATAGTATCCCGTTCGGGTGCGCACGACGAGCTCCGGTCGATCTTTGATACGGATCTCGATGACTCTCCAGGTGCCATCTTGCTTCGCGTTCGATGGCACGTATGCCAGGCGATACTGACTGTGGAGCTCTTCTTGAATGCGGGAGAAGGATTCGTTCAGCTCCCCGATGTCCGCGGGATAATAAGCGGCACCACCCGTTTCTTCGGAAAGCTTGTTGAGGAAACCCTTGTTGACGCCGCTCCCACCGAAACCGCGATTACCCTGAAAGCCCACCGAATAGATCGTCACTTCGGAGAACTTGGCTCCATCGATGGCGTCGTCCTTGGTGGCCTCGCTCCCGACACCGACCGAGCGAGAATCGTCACCGTCCGTGAAGACGAGTAGCGCCTTTCTTCCCTCGACCGTCTCCAGCTTGAAGATAGAGAGAAGAATCGCGTCGTAGAGCGCCGTCCATCCAGAAGGGTAGAGTGATTGAATCGTGGATACCAGGCGATCCACATCCTCCGTGAAGTAAGTGCTGAACCGCACGCGCTCGTTGAAATCTCCCACGATGGCCTGATCGCCCTCCCACAGCTTGCGAACGAAGTTTGCGGCAGCCTCCTTCACCGCGTCAGCACTGGGTCGCATGCTGGTCGAGGAGTCGAGGAGGAGTAGAACCGTGATCGGGGTTACTTCGGGGTTGAAAAAAGAGAGCTCCTGACGAACACCGTCCTCGTAGACCTCGAAGTCGGATTCGGTCAACCCGGGGATAAAACGCCCATTCTTATCGGCGACCACAACGCTCAGGTTCACCGCGGAAACCGCAACGCTGAACTGAAAGCGATCCCCGGTTTTTTCTTGCGAGAAGAGGGCGTCTGCGGGCAGGAATAAAAGGGATACCAAGAGAGCGAAACCGATGAGTTGCTTCATGTTGCTCCTCTGAGCGGGTAGCCCGACTCGGTGGGCCAATTAAGTTCTTTAAATTGTAGCACAACGAGGACATCCCCCCAAGACAGGGTAGCCCTCCCGGGAGCGAGCTCGCACTGAGTCCAGGCGGCGGTTTGTTCGTCTCGTGCATTTTGGTTAGACTTTTAGACGATGGACAAGCGCTTCTTCACGGTCTTGGAAGCGAACGAATTGATCCCGTTTCTCACCGAGCGGCTGAATCGGCTCAGCTCGATCTATCAGGGCCTGAAGGCAACCGCGGATCACCACACACCCAAGCTTCAGGATGTCCTCGTTCGTGGCGGCATTCCGGTCGATCTCGGCTACCTCGAGCTCGTGGGACGCATGCAGGGTCTTACGACCGAGATATGCGATCAAGGTTGTCACATCAAAGATCTGGAATGCGGGCTCGTTGATTTCCCCACCATCTGGGAGGGTCGGGAGGTCTACCTTTGCTGGAAGCTTGGCGAGCAGGAAGTGAGCTTCTGGCACGAGATCGATGCGGGCTTCGCGGGCCGACAATCCCTCAAGAACGAGTCCACGTCCTAGTGCATTAGAGAATCCCCAATCTACGACGGATCGGCTTTTGGAGCGTTCAACTCCAGATCGACGGTCGAGGTGGCGTTCGCCTCGATCTCCAGGGGAACTTCGGTCTCCCCCAACCATCCGTGCCACAGCTTCAGTCGATACTTACCCGCAGGGACGTCCTCGATGGAATAAGATCCGTCCTCCGTGGTCATCGCGTAGTAGGGATGCTCCTGAACGACGATGTACGCGCTCATCCATGTGTGTCCCGCATCGCACTGTACGCTGAGGATCCCGGGAGTATCCAAGGTTCGTTCTATGCGGTAGCCCTGGATGGGCATGGCGAGATTGAAGAACGATTCCGTCCCGTTCAAATAGGCGTGGACATTGTGCAAGATCGGGTCACTGTTGATGATTCGGAGCGTGGTTCCCATTGGAACGACCTGTACATGCGGAACGTACTCACATTCCACCTGATCCAGCGTCGCCGGCTCGGCCAGCGGCTCCACGGGTTTGCCTTGACTGACCCCCTCGAGGGAAACGACGACGTTCGCCACGCCGTTTTCCCTGCCCAACACCAACGCCGGATCGGGGCGATGCTCGCCGCAAGTCGCCTGATTCCGGAGTACGGGAAGATCGGCAAGGACCGGCAGTGGCGCAGCAAGACGGACGGTCCCAGTGACCGCGCCGCCGTTCTTCACCACGACGGCTTGGTAAGCGGGGACCGGTGGGCTCCAACCCTCGGCTGCCACCGGCTCTCGTACCGTGTCTTCCATCGGCACCGCGGCGTCCTCACCATCGCCACCGCGACAGGCGAGCATCAACAAAGGAATCGAAAAAAGAAGAGCGCCAGGTCTCGTCACCATCCTGAGCCACATCGGGTTGGGCTGAGGATGGTAAGGCAGCCGCTATAGCGTGTCAAGCTGGCCAGGAATCACCTGACACCAGCGAGATCTTCTCTGCTGGCACTTCAGTGAGGGCTTCTTCTGATCGAAGTATACTCCCGGCATGCCCTTCGCCTATTACCAGAAGCTTAACGCTCATCAGAAGCGAATCTACCGCGCCAGCGACGGCGTGGAACGTATTCCGCTGCCCCGAACCGACGAGACGCATCGCATCAGAGACCTCGTCGACGCGCTCGAGCGGGCACTGGCCGGCGCCGAGCGGGTGAGCACCGAGCGAGCCGCGCAGGCGCTCATGGACGGCCTCACCACCGCACTGCGGGTACCCCCTCTTCGCATCAAGGTGCTCCGGCGGCGGCCTGCCTGGGAGACGGGCGAGCTCCATGGTTTGTATGAGCCAGACGAGGAAGGAGTCCCCCGGGTTTCGGTCTGGATGCGAACGGCGCAACGGGCTCAGGTCGTAAAGTTCAAGACTTTCTTACGGACGCTCCTCCATGAGCTCTGCCATCACCTAGACTACGAGCACCTGCAGCTCGAGGAGTCCTTCCACACGGAAGGGTTCTACAAACGAGAGTCGAGTCTCGTGCGGGAGCTCTTTGCATCTCGGGAGTACGGAGACTCGGCGCCCCTCGAACAGAAGCCTTCGCTGGCCTCGATTCGCCAGAGCCCAGGGGAGCGCCGTCGCAGACCGGGATCCCGGGATGCGTCAACTTGATGAGCACCGAGGGTTGCTTTGAACCGGAAATCCTGTATACTGATCCGCTTCGGACGTCGACTCGCCGATGGGAGCCTCCCGGCTCTCCGCGGGCCGATGCCCCGAATACAAGAGTCAATGGATACTCAACGGAGGGTCTGAATGATCAAGCGATTCCTTGCTGTCCCTTGTGCGCTGGCCTTGGTAACCTTCGTCGCCTCGGTAGCCTCGGTAGGTTGTGGAGGAGGCGGTGATACCGGCGGCGGTCAAGAGGCTTCGACGCCGGCTACTGCCGCTCCTCCCGCAGCCGCTCCCGTGGACTCCGCGACCGCTGGTTCGCTTAGAGGAACGGCGACGCTTGAAGGGACGGCTCCGGACCAGCAAACGATCCAGATGGCGGCCGACCCCGTCTGCGCAAAACTTCACCCGGCCCCGGTTACAACCGAGTTTGTGGTGGCTAACGAGAACGGAACGCTCGCGAACGTGTTCGTCTACGTCAAGGGCGGGCTCGGAGGACGCTCCTTCCCCACGCCGAGTGAATCGGTGCGACTGGATCAACAGGGCTGCACGTACCACCCGCACGTATTCGGGATCATGGTGGGCCAGAATCTCGAGATAGTGAACAGTGACGACACGCTCCACAACATTCACGCTATGCCGACGCAAAACGACCAATTCAACATCGGGCAACCCGTCAAAGGCCTCTCCACAACCCGAACGTTCCAGAATGCCGAGGTGATGGTCCCGTTCAAGTGCGACGTACACAAGTGGATGAACGCCTACGGGGGAGTCCTACCTCATCCGTACTACAACGTGACGGGGGACACCGGGACGTTCGAGATCGGGAATCTCCCTCCCGGTGACTATGTCGTCGAGGCCTGGCACGAAACGTTGGGAACCCAGACACAAAGTGTGACGCTCGGCCAGTCAGAAACGAAGGAAGTCAGTTTCGCATTCACCGCCAAGTAGCCTTCGCCGCAGTATCGCCCCGGATCGCGCGGCGGGCGTGCCCGCCGCGTACCGCGGGGTCGGTCCCTCCGGACCGCGCGGTCATCGAGCACCGTCTTTTTCCAGTGTCCTGAATCGCGATGCTCCCCCAAGGAAACCCGTGGCTCCATCGATTCGTCACACTGACCGCGGTGTGCACCTGGGTTCTCATATGGGCGGGTGGCCTCGTAACCAGCACCGAGTCGGGACTCGCGGTGCCCGACTGGCCACTTTCCTACGGGATGCTGATGCCACCCATGGTCGGAGGCATCTTCTACGAGCACGGACACCGGATGGTAGCGACGTTCGTGGGGCTCTTGACGGCAATCCTGGCCGTCTGGCTCTGGCGTGCGGAAACCCGGAGATGGGTGCGACGCCTGGGAGCGGTTGCCCTCGCCATGGTTATCACGCAGGGGGTTCTTGGAGGTATTACCGTCGTCTTCCTGTTGCCGACACCCGTCTCCGTGACACACGCAACTCTGGCCCAGACTTTTTTTTGCGTGATCGTTCTTCTGGCCTTCGCAACGTCCCGGGAGTGGGTGCAAGCCACCGAAGAACCTGACCCGTCCGCTCCGTCGCTTCGCGTAGTTGCGGCGGTTGCCACCACCGCCGTTTACCTGCAACTCGTCTTGGGAGCGGCCGTCCGGCACACGGGCTCCGCCCTTGCCATTCCGGATTTCCCGCTTGCCTTCGGGGGTCTGATTCCGCCACTAGAGAGCTTTCCCGTCGCCATTCACTTCGCCCATCGTCTCTTCGCGTTGGTCGTGACCGGGTCCATCGTTTGGCTGGTGGCTCGGATCTGGCTCCGACATCGCGACGACCGACGATTCACGAGATTGGCCGTTCTCTTGTTGGGGCTGGTTCTGTTACAGCTCGCCCTCGGTGGCACCATCGTGTGGACGTCACGCGCTGTCCTTCCCGCAACGGCTCACGTGGCCAACGGCGCCTTGCTCCTCGCCACGACCTGGTTGGTCACCCTGCGCGCTTCGATCCGATTCGTCCCTCGGTCCACGGCTCGGCTCGATTCGGTGGTCGTGGCACGGAGCTAACCATCGACGCCTCGATCCTACCCAGCGTGAACGCAGTGCTCAACGCGACTGCGGCATGCCTTCTGACCGCGGGCTTTTGGTGCATCCGCCACCGGCGCGTGCGCGCGCACCAGTTCTCCATGGTCGCCGCGTTCATCGTGTCGAGCCTCTTTCTCACGTCCTACCTTTACTATCACTATCGAGTAGGCTCGGTGGCGTTCACCGGGCTGGGATGGGCGCGCGCCGTGTACTTCACCATCCTCGTCACGCACATTGTTCTAGCGGTGGTTATCCTACCGCTCGCGCTGACGACCCTCTATCGAGCTCTCCGTGGGCGTTGGGAGCTTCACAAGCGGATCGCACGCCTCACACTTCCCTTGTGGCTGTATGTGTCGGTGACCGGGGTCGTAATTTACTGGATGCTTTATGGACTCTGAGTTGAGTTTTTCACGGAACGACGCTTAGAGAGCCAGAGCGAACCTACCAGGGTCCCGAACACCAGGTAAGGAGCACCTAAGAGAAAAAGAATCGCACTGTTGAAACCCGCCGCCAGCTGCTGGCCCTCGGGGGATTCGGTAAGCGCGGTGCGACACATCGCGCACTGCGCGGACACCGATGACACACCGAGCGCGGCAATCACCAGCACCAAGGCAACCATGACGGCCAGTCGTTTGATAAGTGACATCGGTAGCTCCTCAGCGATAGAGCAGGTTCTCGAAGACGTGGGACCCATCGTAGGCGGGGAGCGCGAACATGAGAGTCCCGGTGAGAAAGATACCGACCAGAACGATGACCGCCAGACCCGCTCTCTCCAGGCGCATGTGCATGAAGTAGAAGATGATTAACGATGCCTTGGCTG
>JBOGJF010000206.1:0-4590 GCA_050747785.1 Vicinamibacteria bacterium | reverse complement strand
CCCCGACGGGTCGTCGTCAGACGGCGGTGGGGCCCCGCGGCACTGATAGGAGCTCTTCGGTGGCCGATCACTCAAAACCAAGACTGACTGTGGACGTCATCATCGAGCTACCCAGCGATCGGCTGGTGCTGATTCGGAGAAGAAACCCGCCGCCCGGGTGGGCCCTTCCGGGAGGTTTCGTCGATGCGGGCGAGACCGTGGAGCAAGCCGCCCGACGCGAGGCGCTCGAGGAAACCTCGCTTTCGGTGGACCTCGTTCGCCAGTTTCACGTCTACTCGGATCCCGCACGGGATCCAAGAGGGCATACCGTTTCCGTCGTTTTCATTGGTCGCGCCGAGGGTACGCCCTCGGGGGCGGATGATGCAGCGGAGGCTAGAGCTTTCCCGAGAGACCAGCTTCCGGAGCCCCTGGCGTTCGACCATAGTCGGATCCTAGCGGACTACTTGGCGGGACGGTACTGATCCAAATCCATCGACTCTGATCGCCGGAGTCAACCTTGCCAGACGCCCGCGAGGGGCTTTCTGCCGTCAATATAAGGAGATCGCGGGAATCAAGCCCGCCAGACGGCCATTGACATTTCCGGCCTCCCGCTGATATATTTCCGCCGAGATTTGATCGCTGCCGGCGAACGACTGGGTCCGCCGGCAATCTCCAAATCATTCATCGACATTATGGAGCCTCAGGCGCAGAGGCGTACGCGCCTCTATCCCTCTGACGGCGGCCGCATGCGTCCGCGCGGAGGGCTGAATCATCCCGTGGTGCGGGACATGCTCCGCAAGGGGTCGCTCTGCACAGTCCTGGTGGACCATCTCTCCGAAGGCCGCGAGCCGGCAGCCTTCGATTATCTCTTCCGTGAGACTTCCCTCGAGACGCTCAACCAGTGCCTCGGGGAGATCCGCGATCAGGAAGTCGCGAACTATTTGCTGGAGGGCATTCTCCTCATCGCTGCGCTCCTCTCCAGTGAAGCTTTCGTGGGGATCGAGCGCAACCGGCGGGAGTTGAAAACGCTCATGGTTCGATCGGGCGATGATCTCACCAGGGCGCGGCTCGCCTATGACGGACACGTGGAGATCCTGGGACAGTATTTCTTCGCGGTGGGAAGACGCTTGAAGGAGATCGAGTCCTTCCTCGGCAGCTGTCCGTTCTCCGGGAGTGCCGAGGACCTGCGGGGTCTCTACGGGCAGCGCGTTCGGGATTTGGCGGGGGACTTGAAGTTCCTTCGCCTGGAGCTCGATCGGTGGGTGAGGAGGTTTGTGCCGCTCGAGGGAGACCTGCCTGCCGGGAACGAGGGCAGGGAGTTCTTGGAGGCGCGGATCGGAACGGTCGTCGACGAGCTCGGTCTGCGGCTGAAGGAGGTTCAGGAAAGCACCGGGTTCGTCATGTTCGAGCAGATGAACCTCTTCGACGCGACGTTGACGCGCAAGAAGCTGTTCCGGCGCGATCTAGAGAACCAGCTCGATCTGGATCGATTCCTGGGCTGGTTCGGTGACTTGATTGCGAAGGTCCGCGACTACGACGAGCAGCGCCGGCCCGAGCAGCTGCAGAAGGTTCAGGTCCTGCTCAAGGACTTCCGCCCCGATCTGTTCCCCACTCTCGCCGGAGTCCGAGAATCGGACCATGCCTTGTTCAGCAGTTTCGTGCGGCGGTTGCAACATTATCGTCATGAGCAAGCCGGGCAGAATGACGATCCGGTGCACCCCTTCCTTCTCTTGTTGGGTGACGTGCTGAAAAGCCTCAACCAACGTGCCGGCGACCACTCACCGATGGATCCCTCCCCCTTCTAGGCCCTTTCATTCATCACGACTCCTGCTCGCGGCGGCTTTTCGATTCGGGAACCGTGCGTAGAATAGTCGGGGCGGAATGACGAGAGAGGGGGTGTAATCTTGTATGGACACGCGCGCGATCTGGTGATCGGCGTTTTGGATGAGATCCGACAGTCGGGCCTCTACAAGGACGAGAGGGTCATTGCATCCCCGCAGGGGCCGTCCATTCGCGTCGCCAGTGGTGAGGTCTTGAACTTCTGCGCCAACAACTACCTCGGCCTTTCGAGTCACCCGGAGATCCTCGCCGCGGCGAAAAGGGGTTTGGAGGAGCGCGGATATGGGCTGTCTTCGGTGCGGTTTATCTGCGGCACCCAGGACATTCACAAAAAGCTCGAGCGCGAGATCTCTCGATTTCTGGGAACCGCGGATACCACGCTCTACAGCTCTTGCTTCGACGCCAACGGAGGTCTCTTCGAGACCCTTCTCACCGACGCCGACGCGGTCATCAGCGACGAGTTGAACCATGCCAGCATCATCGATGGGATCCGGTTGTCGAAGGCAAGTAGGTTCCGCTACCGAAACGGCGACATGGAGGACCTCGAGGCCAAGCTGAAGGAGGCCTCGGATGCGCGCATTCGGCTGATTGCCACCGACGGCGTCTTCAGCATGGACGGCCTGTTCGCTCCCCTCGACACCATCTGCCGGCTTGCCGATCGACACGAGGCGCTGGTCATGGTGGACGATTCCCACGCCACGGGCTTCGTCGGCGAGACGGGTCGGGGCACGCCAGAGCTCTTCGGTGTCCAGGACCGCGTGGACATCGTCACGTCGACACTGGGCAAGGCGCTGGGTGGCGCATCCGGTGGCTTTACGAGCGGGCGCAAGGAGATCATCGAGCTGCTCCGGCAGCGAAGCCGACCCTATCTCTTCTCCAACACGGTGGCTCCGGCGGTGGTCGCCGCGAGCCTGAAGGCGCTCGAGCTCCTCGGCGCGGGCACGGAGCTCAAGGATCGCCTCTTGGAGAACACGCGCTATTTCCGAGAAGCCATGCTGGCGCGGGGATTCCGCATCCGGAAAGGCACTCACCCCATCGTGCCCATCATGCTCGGCGACGCTCGGTTGGCCCAGAACATTGCGCGAGACCTCCTCGAGGAGGGGATCTACGTCATCGGCTTCAGCCACCCGGTCGTACCCAAGGACATGGCGCGGATCCGCGTGCAGATCTCGGCCGCGCACGAGCGAGAGCATCTCGACCGCGCGATCGAGGCCTTCGTTTCGGTCGGTCGCCGTCATGGGCTGGTTGCCTAGCAGGTGCCTCGGCCGCCAAATGGTGTGGTTGCTTTGACTGGAGTTGGTCAGACGGATCCGTGGTCGCAAGTGGGCCGCCAAAGTAGGTGGTTGCTTAGACTCGAGCTTGTCAGGCGGCGGGCCCCGCGGCACTGAGACAACAATGCCCGGCTTGCAGCGGCCGCGGCCAGTGGCTACTATTTGCACTGGAGGGGTTTAATGTTCTCACGAAGGTCACGGTCTTGGCTTTATCAGCGTCGATGGCAAGTTCTTGCCGTCCTGGCGTTTGGCGCCCCTTTGGTGGCGATCGCCCTGGTTCAGTACCGCTGGCTGCAGGAGCTCAGTCATCGGTCCCGCGTCGCAGAGTCCCAGCAGAACCGCGTCGCGGTGTTGACTGCCGCGGCGATGCTGGAAGACCGCGTCGCAGGCGCTCGCCTGGAGACCCTCCCGCCCATCGTTCATGAAGACGTCTTGAAGCTGAGGCTGGACGTGCTGGCCCAGCAATTCGAGCAGGCCCTCCAGCGCTTTCCGTACGTCGAGCACTTCTTCGTGTGGGTCGCCCCCGCGCCTCAGGAGGAGACGCTTTTTTACTTCCGGGAGGAAAGAGATTTTCGTGCCATTCACAGCGTGGCGGACCGCTGGCCTTCGGAAGTCTGGCACATGAACGAGGACAGCCCGCGCTGGGCGGAGTTCAGCATTCCCGGCGATCCGTCCCGACAGGTGGTGGTTCACCGGATGGTGGATGACGACGATCCCAAGAAAATTGGCGTGGTAGGTTTCTGCGTGAACCTCGAGCGCTTCGCGTCGGTCTACCTTCCCCTGTTCCACGCTGGGAGTGTCGCTCCGCTTCTTGGTCAGACGGGGCGCGAGAACACGGCCTTTGCGGTTTTCGACGAGTTGGGGAGGAACGTGTTCGGCACCAAACCGGGTCTCGACTCCCGGCTGGCCGATTCGTCAGCGGAGGTCCAGCTCGGGTTCGCACTTCCCAGCGAAGGCGCCGGCGGAGCCTCCACGGCTCCGGTCTGGCGTCTCACGGTGGGAGAGAAGAGCGACGGGATCCAGGAGATGCTGAAACAGAGCGCACTCTCGAATCTGGCTATCGTCGGAGCGGGCATCGTCGTCCTCGGATTAGGCACCATGCTCATCGCACGGAGCTCGACCCGCGAGGCGAAGCTCTCCGATCTGAAATCCCGATTCATCTCGGGGATCTCTCACGAGCTGAAGACGCCGCTCTCGATGCTACGCCTCTACGCGGAGATGCTGGAGCTCGGGCGGGTGCCGGACGAAAAGGAGCGCCGGCTTTTCTACAAGAAGTTGCGCCAGCAAGCCGAGACCATGGGTGACATGTTGGACGAGATCCTGGATTTTTCGCGACTCGAGGCGGAACAACAGCCTCTTCGCAAGGAAGCATGCCCTGCCGAAGAGATTCTGGAGGAGGCCGTGGAAATGCTCGAGGCATCCGGGTCGGACCGTAACAAAGTCACGTTTTCCACGGCCGGATCGCTGCCCAAGCTCTTTTGCAATCGGCCGAGTCTGGTGC
>JBOGJF010000205.1:0-4111 GCA_050747785.1 Vicinamibacteria bacterium | reverse complement strand
TCCCAATAGCGTTCGCGGGTACCGGCCACCACGTCCGGCGGGAGCTCGGGGCCGGGGGGCGATTTGTCCCAGTCGAGGGTATCGAGGTAGTCGCGAACGAACTGCTTGTCGAAGCTCGGCTGGCTCCGTCCGGGCTCGAAACCCTTGCGGGGCCAAAAGCGCGAAGAGTCGGGAGTCAATAGCTCATCGATCACGACGAGCTGGTCCCCATCGATTCCGAACTCGAACTTCGTGTCGGCGATGATGATGCCTTTGCTTTCGGCTTCTCGGCTTCCATAACGGTAGAGCGCCAGCGAGGCCTCCTTGAGCCGTCGAGCCAAGTCCGAGCCTAGTTGGTTGGCCATGACTTTCTCGCTAACCGGCACGTCGTGGCCAGAGTCCTCTTTCGTGGAAGGGGTAAAAAGGGGCTCGGGGAACTTTTGGGCTTGCTTCATTCCCGCGGGGAGCCGAATGCCGGAAACCTGGCCAGTAGCCTCGTATTCCTTCAGGCCGCCTCCGTAGAGATAGCCCCGGACCACGCACTCGAAGGGGATGACCTTGGCGCGTTTGACAAGCATGGAGCGATGAGCCAGGACCTCCCGCCAGCGGGAGAGCGAGGCGGGATACTTCGAGACGTCGCCGGTGATCACGTGATTGGGTTGGAGGTTCCCGGTGGCGGTGAACCAATGCAAGGAGAGCTGATTGAGGATGCTTCCTTTATCGGGGATACCCGTGGGTAGCACGACGTCGAACGCCGAAATGCGATCGGTTGCGACGAGCAGGAGGTGATCGTCGACGACGTAGACGTCCCGGACCTTGCCGCGCCGGTGAACGGTCAGGCCTCCCAGATCGGTTTCGAGGACCACTCTTTCCATGAAGGAGCCGTGCGCCACTTATTCGAGACCCGAGACGGGGCGAAAAGTGGGCCGTATTGTAGGGAAGGCGGGCAGGTGAGTCAAGAGCAGCCCCAGCGACGGAGGCTGGCGGCGGCGAGAGACCAAAAGGTGCGAGCGACCTGGAGGCCGGGAAGTTACCCTAATCTGCTGGCGGTCTTCGACTTCCAAGGCCTCGTGCCAGTGGATTCTATCCACCGGTTACAAGTAAGATGGGTCGCTCATCGCCTCAAGCAGGGCCCATGCGAAGGCCGGCGGTACGACAGACTGCGTGGAAAGGAAGTGAAAGTCCAGATGAGGGGGACACCGGGCGGTTCGGTATCGCCGGAGAATGGGACGGAGTCGCGGCGCTCACTGAGACTCCAGTCCTTGGCCCTGGGCTTGATCGGGCTGGTGCTCCTGGTCTTCTTCTTCAAGGACGCCGACTTCGCAGCCATCGCCGCGAGCCTTTCCGCCGCAGACGGCTGGCTCATCGCGCTGGCCATCTCGTTGACGATGGTGAGCTATCTCGTTCGCGCCCTTCGCTGGAGATACCTCCTCGCTCCGGTCGGCGCGGCTCGGCTTAGGCCTTGCTTCGAGACCACCGTGATAGGGTTCATGGTGAACTTCCTTGTGCCGCCGGGTCGGCTCGGCGAGTTCGCGCGTCCTTATCTATTGGCCCGCCGCGAGGGGCTATCGGCTTCCAGCGCTTTTGCCACGGTGTTTCTCGAGCGCGTTCTGGATTTGGCGACGGTGGTGCTGCTGGTAGGAGGCTGGCTCTCTTTCGGCCCGACACCTCCGGGGGCGGGTAGCGAGGAGGCGGTGTACGGGCTGAAGGTTGGCGGGCTCCTGGCATTCGCAGGCGTAGGGTTGGGTTTGGGCGTGATGTTCTGGTTCGCTCGCAACACCCGTCGCGGAGGATCGGCGTTCGATTGGGTCGAGACGATGATCCGCAAGTTACCCGCTAAGGTTGCCGACCCCGCCTTCCGTTTCATCAAGAGCTTCGGGGCGGGCCTGGGGGTTCTCGAGGACCGCCGCAACTTAGCTCGAGCTGGGCTCCTATCCCTCGTCCTGTGGGTGAACATATCCTTCGCACTGTGGCTGGCGATTCATGCGTTTCAGGTCGAGATTTCGTTCGGGGCGACGTTTCTCGTCATCGGGTTCTTGACCGTCGGCGTGGCGGTTCCCACGCCGGGAGCGGTGGGTGGGTACCACGTGATGTGCGCTTTGGCACTTACCCTGATGTTTGGAGTCAACGAGAATACCGCGAAGGCGATTGCGCTGGCGAGTCACGCGATAGCCTTCATTCCGGTCAGCGCGCTGGGCATGGTTTACTTCATCCGGGATGGAATGAGTCTCAGAGACATAAGAAGCATAAGGACCGCTACCTGAGAAGCGATGCGGCCGAGGCGATCGATTCGGGCGAGCCCAAAGAGGAGGTTGGCGCAGTGAAGTGTCCTTATTGCGGCTACATGGGTGACAAGGTAGTCGATTCGAGAGAGAGCAAGGAAGGCGAGGCCATCCGGCGACGGCGCCAGTGTCTGGGTTGCAAGAGGCGTTTCACCAGCTACGAAAGGATCGACCAGATTCCGTACATGGTCGTCAAGAAGGACGGCCGGCGAGAGCGGTTCGATCGCGAGAAGATCCTCAACGGGCTCTTGAAGGCGTGCGAGAAGCGTCCGGTCTCGGTGACGAAACTGGAGGCCATCGTGGAGCGAGTCGAGCAGACGCTTCAGGAGAGCCCGGACAAGGAAGTCGCGGCTGCCGAAATCGGGGAGTTCGTCATGTCCGAGCTCAAGAAGCTCGACCAGGTTGCTTACGTGAGGTTCGCGTCGGTGTACCGGCACTTCAAGGACGCGCACGAGTTCGTGGAGACGATTCGCGGGTTGTTGGATACCACCGAGCAGGAGGGCGAACGTTAAAGTGAATTTGTGCCTGTTTCCAGACTGCTATACGATGAGCGGTTATGCGTCGCAGCGTTCACCTCGCACTTTGGTTGGTGCTGGTGGCCCGCCTACCCGCGGCGGCCGCGGAGTTATTCGATCTCGGTCTGCTGATCAAAGACAAGAAGATATACGTATCGTTTCGCATGACGGAAGCGTTCAATGAGGACATCGAGAAGGCGATTGCGAGCGGTTTGCCCGTCAGCTTCCGTTACGAAGTCCAGCTCAAGAAAGTCCGCGCTATTTGGCTCAATCAAAAGGTGGATACTCGGCGGATCACGAACACGGTTACTTACGACAACATCACCAAGCGCTACACACTCTCCCGGGATATCGACGGCGCCATCGTCGCGACCGTCGTCATCGCCGATCTCAACGACATGGTCGAGTTCATGACGGTGATCGATGATTTGGGCCTCTTCGACGTGTCTAGTCTGGAACCGAACGCGGATTACTACTTGAGAGTGAAGGGGCTGGTCAAGGAGCGGAATCTCTTTCTGTTCGTACCCTGGGATCAGGACTCTGGCTGGGAGAAGGTATACTTCACGTATCTGCCATGAAACGGCCGGAGCCGGCCCGTTGGATATGACCCGGTAGAGCACCCATGGCTAACCCCGACAAGCCCAGACCGAAGAAGGAATTCAAGGACAATCCGCGCCTGCTGGCGGCGGTCGTTGCCTTGCTGGCCGCCGTTCCCATCGTCAGCACGTACCTCATCGGTAAATCCCAGTCTTTCTCGCCCGGGTTTCTGGCCCGCGTCTTCCTCTACGGATTCACCGTCGTCAACCTGACGGTGCTACTGGTGCTGGTCTTCGTTCTGGCGAGAAACCTCATCAAGCTCTTCATCGAAAGGCGTCGGGCGGTACTGGGAGCCAAGTTCAAGACCAAGTTGGTGATGATCTTCGTCGGGTTCGCGCTCTTTCCATCCGCATTGATCATCCTAGTGGGTAGTCGACTCATTTCCACGAGCGTCGAGCTCTGGTTCAACCAGCCCGTGGAAACTGTCCTCTTGGGCTCGCAGGACGTGGTCGAGTCGTATTATCGAGAGAAGCAGGAAAGCGCGACGTTCTACGCGCGCATGCTTTCCAATGAAATGTCCCAGCAGCGTCTCCTTGACCTCACCAACGTTCGCGCGCTTTTCCGCACGATGGAGTCCCGCCTCACGCAGTACCGCTTGGACATGATCAACGTGTTCTCGACCGATGGGGAGCTGGCAACGCTCGTTCATCCGGGACTTCCTTTAGACGACTACAATCCGGATGCAGCACGCCGGCTCGCGGAAATTGGTCTCCGTGGGGAGGAGCGGCTGTTACAGGA
>JBOGJF010000204.1:0-2434 GCA_050747785.1 Vicinamibacteria bacterium | reverse complement strand
GCCGAGTGCACCGCCCTCCTCAAGACGACCCGGCAGACTTCGGAGGAAGTGGGAGCGGGGAGCCTACGAGAGATCGTGATCACAACCGAGCACCTCGTCATTCTGGCGATCGCCATCACGGAAGACTACATGCTGCTGGGTGCTATGCGACGCGGCTCCAACTACGGCTTGGCCCGCTACGTCATGCGGCGGGCGAGCCTGCGGCTGGAAAAAGAATTCGCCTAGCAGGCTGATGAAAAACGAGTCAGCCTGCGCGACCGTAGGGAGCCCGGCGCGAATGCGCCGAGGAAAGCGCAGGCCGTGGGGTGGGGCCCCACGGCACTGATGCACTAGGTCTGAGTGACGAGGCCGTCCCGGCCGGGTGGCCCCCCTTGGTTGTAACCTCCCTGAATCCCCCCTGACTCGACGAAAACGACTCGATGAAACCGACTCGATTCGAGACCCGCCGCCGCCGCATGCTCGAATCTCTCGCACCGCTCGAGGCGGAAGCGCTCATCGTCACGCACTTACCCAACGTCAGGTACCTGACGGGTTTTTCCGGCACCGCCGGCATCCTCGTGCTCGAGTCGGTCCAAGACTCCGTCCTCATCACGGATTCCCGGTATGTGAGCCAGTCGAAAGAAGAAATCGGCGATCTCCCTACCCGCAAGGTGGTCGGGTCCTACGACGAAACGCTGGCTCGATACGCGCGCGACCGCGCCCATCGCACGCTTGCCTACGAGGAGGCTCACTGTGCAGTCTCCCGGCTGCGTTTCTTGGAATCGGCGCTCCCGGACAGGACGCGCCTGAAAGGTTGCCAAGGTCTCGTCGAATCTCTCCGAGCGGTCAAAGACGAGGAAGAGCTCGCGCGGTTGGAGCGCGCGGCCCGCGGACTCGAGCCCGTTGTCGACTCCCTGAGAGACGAAATACGGGCGGGGGCATCCGAGCGCACCGTGGCTGCGGAGCTCGACTATCGCCTGCGGCAGAGCGGATACGACAAGACGGCCTTCGATACTATCGTCGCTTCGGGGCCGCGCGCGGCGCTTCCGCACGGACGACCGACCGATCGCCGCTTCGAGCCGGGAGATCTCGTGGTGATCGATTTCGGCGGTGTGATCGACGGTTACGCGAGCGACGTCACCCGTACCTTCTCGGTCGGAGAGCCTTCACCCGAAGCGCAGCACATCTACGATACAGTCCGAGAGGCTCAGCGAGCGGCGATCGCTGCCGTCCGTCCGGGGGTCGAAGCGCAGGACGTCGACCGGGCGGCGCGGGACGTCATCGAGTCGGTGAACCTCGGCGAGTTCTTTGGACACGGAACGGGACACGGCATTGGTCTCGAGGTTCACGAATCGCCGTGGATCTCTCCGGGACGAGCGGAACGTCTCCAGGCGGGAATGGTCTTCACGGTGGAGCCAGGCATATACATTCCGGGTCAAGGTGGCGTTCGACTGGAAGACGACGTGTTGGTCACCGAAGAAGGACGTCGGCTCCTCAGTCGTCGGGAGAAGGCATTGCAGGAATTTTCGTGGGTGTGTTATGTTTAGCGACTTCCGTGGCGCTCGGTGCGGTTAGGACTATCATAAGGGCGAGGATTGTCATTGAATCTAAACGAGCTCAAAGAGCTGCTCGAGCTGGTTCTTGAAAAAGGAATCACCGAGTTCGAGCTCGAGGAGAAGGGTGTTCGGCTCAAGATCAAGAAAGGCCTCGAGCCTCCGGCACCGGTCGAGCTCGTCGAGGCAAAGCCGTCCAACCCAATCGCCGCACCCCTCGTGCCGGCTCCCAGTCCTTCTGGAGAATCTCTCGAAGAGGCCGGGCTCACGCTCGTCCGGTCACCCATGGTCGGTACCTTCTATCGATCACCCGAACCCAGCGCACCGCCGTTCGTCAAAGAGGGAGACCGGGTGAAAGCGGGGCAGGTTCTTTGCATCATCGAAGCGATGAAGCTCATGAACGAGATCGAGTCGGAAGAGGCGGGAGAGATCGTGCGGGTGTTCGTAGAGAACGGCCAACCCGTGCAGTATGGCGACGAGCTGTTTGCGCTTCGAGTGAGTCCCTAGCGCCCCTCCTTGAGCGCCGAGCGGCGTCCTCCAGAAGCTCTATCCCATGTTCAAGAAGATTCTGATCGCCAACCGCGGCGAGATTGCCGTCAGGGTGATCTCCGCCTGCAAGGAACTGGGCATCCGTACCGTCGCCGTCTATTCGGAACCGGATCGGGACTCGCTTCACGTGCGGTACGCGGATGAAGAGGTTTGTATCGGTCCGGCGCGAAGCGTCGACAGTTACTTGAACATCCCCGGGATCATTTCCGCCGCGGAGATCACGGGCGCCGACGCGATTCATCCCGGCTACGGGTTTCTCTCGGAGAGCGCCTATCTCGCCGAAGTCTGTGAGGCCTGCCACATCCGTTTCATCGGGCCCGATCCGAACGTGATCAAGCTGATGGGCGACAAGG
>JBOGJF010000203.1:0-2317 GCA_050747785.1 Vicinamibacteria bacterium | reverse complement strand
GACGTCACGCCTTCCGCTGCTACTCTTCAACGCCAATCCGTGCCAACCGCGACTCGTTCGCGACGTGTGGACGGCCGGACGCTTACCCTTGTCGATGGGGCCGCCGGCGCTCGTCTGGTCCTGGAGGGGGTCGCGGCCGCCTTCCTCGACGCCCTGATCTACCGCGCCTGCAAGCGGCGCATCGTGCGGCCGCGCCCCTTCCAGGCGCTCGCCGACCTGCCGATCCTCTGGTCGCCGCCGGCCGACTTCTCCTGCCCTTCGGGCCACACGCTGCACGCCTTTGCGAGCGCCGTCCTGATCGCGGCGCAGTTCCCCGCGCTGGCGGTGCCGGCGCTCCTGCTGGCGGCCCTCGTCGGGGCCTCGCGGGTCTTCCTGGCGGTCCACTACCCGAGCGACGTCCTGGCGGGCGCGGTGATCGGCACGGCCGTCGGGGCCGGCGTCCACGTCGCCCTGACGCCGCTTCTCGGCTGACCCTCGTCTCGAAACCGCCGGGCCCGGTGTCGCCAAGACGTCACGCGGCGGTCACCGGTCGCACGCGGGTCGGCGGCAGGATGTGAGTGTCGTCGTATCCCAGCCATCATGCCCGCCGGCGGGTTCACGCCATAGTTGGGCGGCGGGCATCCACAATTTACTATGCCTGCGCCTGACCGCGAGATGCAAGAACAAGCCCCATGAGGTACTCGTCCAGCTTGTCGGTTGGTCCGGTGAAGACCGAGTAGATGTCGGATTCGTCGAGGAGCCGCTGAAGGCACCTGCGAAGGTTGGCATCGCAGTCGCCAGCGAGGCTCGCCAGGGAATCGTTCCTACTCGACTTCACCCCGTCGCCATGGGCGACCTTAGAGCGAACCGAGTAGGCACGCTTCATGGTGCTGTAGATGGAGAGCCTCTCGGCCCCATCCTTCCCGAGGAACCAGCCGACTCGTTCAGCAAGTTGATGGGCGATTTCTGTCTGGCTCGTGGCGAAGAGAGCCTCGAGCGCCGCGCAGTAGCTAGAGATCTTGAAGCCGAGATCATTAGCGATTCGAGCGCCCTGGAGGATGTACATCGATCTCGAGACGCGATCCAAGCTTGAGGTAAGAAGTGTGGGAGCCTCCGGCGCGAAGTCCGGCATCTGAATACGCTCGCGATGAAAGCGGCGTAGTGCTTTCAGGGCTGCCCTGGGAAAAGTCTTCGTGCCGATCTTGCCATTGGCCAACGAGTATCTGCGACCTAGGTAGTTGCTGTCGACCTTGGTGCCGCCGCGCGGATACGTGATGAGGAAACCAAGCTCATGGTCGACGCAGCAATCCTGAGAGAGCCACAAGATGTTCTCGAAGGCTGAGAGCTCTCGCATTCGCTGTGTCAAGAGCACCTGTGGATCTGCATCCTCCGACTGATCTTCCACGGAGTAGACAATTGCTTTCGCGTTAAGAATCGCCTTCGCCTCCAGAATTCCGATGGTACGAACGACGGACTCGTCAAGGTAATGCTTTAGGGAGGCGCGGAACCTGTTCGTGAGGAAAACGCTATCGGAAAGGCGGTCACCTCTGCCCAGATCCTCAGGAACGTGGATGTTGTTCAGAGCGGTGAGAAAAATGGCTCGCATAAGCGTCCCGTTGGAAAAATGACCGCCCAACGCTCCGGCTAAGCTGCGGCGCGCGAACGCAGCCGCGAATCCGCCACCGACTCCCCGCGCGCCGGCAGCTTCAGCCGGTTGTTGGGCGGCGTTTCGATGACTCGCTCTCCTGGAATACGAGCGCGCCGGGAGCGCGAGTGGCTGGCTACTTGCTACGCCAGCACAAGAACCTACCAGCCTCACCACGTCCCTCAGCAATCCGGGCTCGTTTGAATGCCTCGTGATCGAAGCCAGCCAGGGAGCGCAGCCTTGCTGTGAGTTCATCTCCTCCGACGATTAGCTCGACTGGAGCATAAAACGCAGGCGCGCCCGGTGTCGACTGCGAACCGTCGATAAGCCAAAACGCTTCCGCATCTGTATCACAATAGTCGACTACGTCAATTTCAACAGTGCAAATATCGGACCAGCGGATGTAGAACTCACGGACACCGCTGAGCCAGGCTGCAATGCCGGTCTCGTCAAACTCGACACGCGGCGGTTCATTCAGACTCAGATCAGTCATAGTGTTAGTCCGCCCAACGCCCCGCATAACCCGCGGCAGGCGAACGCGAACCTGACTCCGCCCCGAGCCCGCCGCCTGCCGGCGGGTTCATGCTGATGAAATGGACTCCTCCCGCGACTTGGTCGGCATCGTTGTGCCAAAGTCGGCGAGGATCAAGAAGCCCTCAGAGGAGGAGTCCCCCATGGAGCATACGACCATCG
>JBOGJF010000202.1:0-7699 GCA_050747785.1 Vicinamibacteria bacterium | reverse complement strand
GATGCCATGGCCGCTTCGATCTCCTTTTCCTCGATATCGAAGTTGGCCCAGACGTTTTGTGCGTCCTCGTGATCCTCGAGCCCCTCCATGAGCCGAAGCATTTGTTGGGCGCTCTTCCCTTCGAGCTTCACGTTGCTCTGGGGGATCATGCTGAGCTCCTCGGCCTCGAGAGGGACCTTCTTCGCTTGCAGGGCTTCCCGAACGGCTTCGAAGGCTTCGGGGGGCGTGAGGATCTCCCAGTTGCTGCCGTCTTCGCTCACGTCCTCGGCGCCTGCTTCCAACGCGATCTCGAGGAGCTCTTCTTCCCCTATCTTGTCTCGCTGCACCACGAAATAGCCCTTCTTCTGAAACATCCACGCGACCGAGCCCGACTCACCTAGATTGCCTCCGTGCTTGGAGAAGAGGTGACGCAGGTCGGCGACGGTGCGATTCCGGTTGTCAGTGGTCGCCTCGATCAGAACCGCCACCCCTCCCGGCCCGTAGCCTTCGTAGAGCACCTCCTCGAGGTTGTAACCCTCGAGCTCGCCGGTTCCCTTCTTGATGGCCCGGTCGATATTGTCCTTGGGCATGTTGAGCGACTTGGCCTTGTCCACCACGAGGCGAAGGCGAGGATTGAAATTCGGATCGCCGCCTCCCAGCCGCGCCGCAACGGTGATCTCCTTGATCACTTGCGTGAATGCCTTCCCACGCTTGGCGTCCGCAGCCGCCTTCTTGTGCTTAATGGAGTGCCACTTGGAGTGTCCAGACATAACTACACCGTTTTCTACGGGTTCCGATGGTAGCACGCGTCCGAGCGTGATTCAACCGCGCGCGAAAAGCGGATCGCTCAAGGATGGCGTCATGATCGTCTTGACCCTGACCGCAGCCAGGTTCTGAAGACAGGGACGATCGTCAAGGAGGGTGTGAGCGACGACCTAAGGTCGGACGCGTCGATCCGTGCCGCCTATTTGGGGCTCTCTACTCCTCTTCGACCCAATCGCTGATATAGACGTACTTGCCGCCCTCGGCCCTCATCAAACGCACCGCGCTGAAGCCATGGTGGCTCTCCTGGCTGAAGTGGACCGGCCGTCCCAGAAAGTTATCTGCGCTCGTTTCGAGGTTCTCGAGCGCATAGATCAACCGGACTCGAGTCAATTCGGGGCCTGCTTCACGTAGGCCCTCAACCAGCACTTCCGCCCAGCTCAGCCCCATGAGCGCGTAACTACCGAACGGTGCGTCGGGGGCGTACCGACTCATGATCTCGCGGGCTCGCTG
This sequence comes from Vicinamibacteria bacterium, assembly GCA_050747785.1. Lineage (GTDB taxonomy): Bacteria > Acidobacteriota > Vicinamibacteria > Marinacidobacterales > DATDRI01 > CBDANW01. The sequence goes on along the minus strand of JBOGJF010000202.1, from coordinate 6,445 downwards.
GACGCCCGGCTCGTCCGAATCCGGGTCCGGCACTCCGGTCGCGACCACAGCTCCTTCCCAGGCCTCGCCAACCAGATCGAACATGACGGGATCCGCTAGGCCCTGCGTGGCGAGAAGCTTGGGCTTGTACTCCAATTTCTCGAACTCACCAATGAGCGTCGCGGCGGCCGTCGGCGTGGACCAAAGAATGACGGTATCGAGCTCGGCATCCTTGAACTTCTGAGCGGCGGCGGCGAAATCGGCACCGCCCACCGAATAGGACTCCGCTACCGCGAGCCGCTTCTTGACGTCACCCAGGCCGAGGCTTACCCCCTCCTGCCCCTCCCGCCCGAAGGCATCATCCTGGTAGAAGAGCCCGACCTTCTCGGCTGCCATCTCCGTCCCCGCGTGATGGGCCAGGATGCGGGCCTCGGTCAAATAGGACGGAAGGATGGAAAAGACATACCCGTTGGTGGGTACGACCCACTGGCGCAGCGCAGAGCCCGGATTCACCCACGGGACGAACTCGTTGGCCAGGTAGTCCTTGACCGACAAACAGGAAGCGGAGCCGATTCCACCGACGAGCGCAAAGATCCGGTCCTCTTCGACAAGTTGGCGTACGAGCTCTGGGGTTCGCGAGGGATCGTAGCCATCGTCTTTCACGATGAGCCGGATTCTTCGGTCGTGGATACCGCCTTGCTCGTTTACGTGCTGCACGTAGGCGTCGATGCCACGTGCGACGGTGTTCAGCGCGCTCGCCGAGCCGCTCACCGGAGCCCAGGTCCCGATCAGAATCTCTTCGTTGGTCACCCCAACGTCTGGGCCGCCGCAGCCGGCGAGCCAGCAGAGGCTCAGCGTCACTCCCAGCAAAGCGCCGTGTCGTTCTCTTACCTTCATCCCTGACCTTTCTTCGCGAGACGGTGTGGAGATGTTCAGGAGGGTGCGTTGACCCAGATCCCCAAAGCCCGCCATCCTATCACGAACGCCCGCCATGCCGGCCCGACTTTTTTTCAGGATCGGTCGGCAGTTCCGAGCGCGACACGGGCTATGTTATAATGGCCGCACCAGTTCCTTTCAACAACACCAAGTTCAGAGTGAGTTAGAAAATGAGCGAAGATCTCGACGTGGAATCCGACGTTTTCCTGGAGGGCGGCGTCCTCTACTGCGTTTGCGGGCAACCGATCGAACCCGACGAAGCGCCCGATCTCATCGAGCGAGAAGGGACTCGGGAGTTCGTCTCTTGCCCAACCTGCGACATGAAGCTCTTCGCGGACGACGGCAAGTTCCAGCTCGACGACTGAGCCCGACGCTCAACGAGCTCGTCGGCTAACCGGAAGACTCCTGAAGCGGTCCCCGGGTTGGGATAGGTGAACGCCCAAGCCCGCCCTGCCAGTCTGCGCCTGCGTAAGGAACATGGCCCAATCCCCGAGGAGAGCAGGGGAGACACGCCTGCGTTTCTCCGACGAAGCCGGATCACGAAGCACCGGCGAGGGAAGAGCGCCTCGGATTCGGCCGCTCTCCCCTCGAGAGACCCGTCGCTAGACGGGACGAAGTCCAGGACCAGGGATCCTAAAAATCGTCGGGCCCGCGACCGCCGGAGCCGAAATCGTCACCGGAGTCGCCTTCACCGGACTCTCCGCGTCCACCACCGGACTCACTCCCCCAACCGCCGGGAGTGGCCGGCGAAGACCAAGGGCTGGGAGGTGGCACGATCGCCGCCGGCTTCGCTGATTTTGCCTTGGCTGCCCCGCTCTTGGCTTTCTTGGCCGCCTTCTTCGCCTTCTTGGCTACTTTCTTCGCCTTCTTGGCCGCTCTCTTGGCCTTCTTCTTCGCACCCTTCTTCCGGGCTTTCTTACCGGCGCGCTTGGCTACCCGTTTTGCCTTCTTGATAGCCTTGGCGGTTTTCTTCCGTTTCTTCTTAGCGCTGGTCTTCTTCTTCTTTCCTCTCTTCTTCTTCATTTGAGCTGCCTACCTCCATCAACAACCAAGGTTTCTCCCGTGATGTATCGCCCCGACTTGGTTAGAAACAAGGCCGCCGCGACGACATCGTCGTAACGGCCGAACTCCCCCAATGGGATACTGCTCTTCAGTCTGTTTATCTGAGCCTCGCTACTCGCCAACTGTTTGGGCACGGTGAGAACGCCGGGTGCGATGCAGTTGACTCGAACATCGGGAGCCAAGGCTAGAGCCATCGAGCGCGTGGCCATGACGCTGGCCGCCTTGGATGCACAGTAAGCGGGGTAGCCACTCCACGCAACCAGACCACCAACCGAGGAGATGTTCAGGATGGAGCCTTCACCCTGACGCTTCATGCGCCTAGCGGCCTCTTGGCTAGCAAAGAACGTCGCCTTGAGGTTGACGTCCAAGGTCTCGTCGTAGTGTTGCTCGGTCATTTCGTCCAACGGTGCGCGCCGGAAGACACCTGCATTGTTGATCAGAACGTCGATCCGACCAAAGGCCGCGTCGATCTCCCGGGCCGCGTTGCGAATCTGATCGACATCACGCACATCCACTCGTTGCGCCAAGCACCGAACGCCCGACGCCTTCACGCGCGCTTCGGTTTCCGCCGCCTCCTTCTTGGATTGGTGGTAACTGAAAGAGATGTTCGCGCCCTCGGCGGCAAAGCCGAGCACCAAGGAGCGACCGAGACCGACTGCCCCACCGGTGATCCATACCACCTTTCCACTCAGATCGGTGTTCACCGACCGGGACCTTTCTCCTAAGACGCAAAAGCAATTGTATTCGCGCTCACGCTGGAGTGTCAAAGGGCTTCCTAGTAAAATCCTGCGCAGTTGGATCCACAAAAGGGAATGCGAGAACGCCTTTCCACGTACCGCCACTTCGTAAAGATCGAGCACACGCTCTTCTCCTTCCCTCTTCTCTTGAGTGGAGCGCTCCTCGCCCACGGCCATTCTCTGACCGTGCGGACTTTCTTCCTCATTCTTCTCGCGGGAACCGGCGCCAGAACGAGCGCGCTGGGATTGAATCGAATCTTCGACCGCCGCCTCGATCGCCAGAACCCGCGCACCGCGAGCCGGGAGCTACCCCGGGGGGCGATGACTCCCTCCGAAGCTTGGCTTATTACTCTAATTGGTACAATCGTTTACGCCCTGGCGGCCTTTCTCATTTCGCCCCGCTGCCTCATCCTGGCGCCGATACCGCTCGCTCTCTTCGTCATCTATCCTCTCCTGAAGCGGGTGACCCTATGGACTCACTTGGGCGTTGGCCTTGCCCTCAGCATGGCACCCATCGGGGCCTGGTACGCCGTGACGCTCACCTTCGAAGGGATGGGGGCGGCTCTCATCCTGGGACTCTTCACCGTGTTCTGGGTATCCGGGTTCGACATCATCTATTCGACACTGGACGAGGAGCACGATCGGCGCGTGGGGCTTTATTCGATGCCAGCTCGTTTGGGAAAACGCCGGGCTCTTTCCGTGTCCATGGCTTTTCACCTGGCCGCGTTCGTTTGTTTGAGCGTGCTCTATTGGATGGAGTTCCGGGGAGTCGCCTCCTTACTCCTGCTTCTACTCGCCGGAGGGCTCCTGTACCTCGAGCACCGTAAGGCCTCGGACGTCGAGCTGGCCTTTTTCAAGATCAACTCGATCCTCGGCTTCGTCGTGCTGGCCTTCGTTTATGCGGGCGTCAACGGTGGCTAGAATGGACCCGATGATTGTGAGACAATTCCGTCTCTTGGGAGAACGAGGGAAGTGAGCTCACCGCACGTCCGTGACAACCGGCAGCCCGTGGACCGCGTACGTCCGCACGCTCCGTATGGAGAGGACATCGCGTTTCAGGACCGAGCCTTGATCCCCGTTTGGGAGAAGGTCCTCCAGAAGAAAAGGCTGGGTCGGGAAGACGGCCTCACGATTCTCAACACCTGGGACCTGGTCTCGCTGGGCCGGATGGCGGATTACGTGAAGCGCTCGAAGACCGGGGATCACGTCTATTTCGTTATGAATCGCCAGCTCAACCCCACGAACCTGTGCGTGCTCGACTGCAAGTTCTGCGACTTCGCCGCCAAGCCCCTGGACCCCCATGCTTACGAAATGTCGATGGACCAGGTTCTCGGCCACCTGAGCGGCGAGCTTTCCGAGGTGCATATCGTCGGAGGGCTCCATCCCACGTGGGGCTTCGATAAGTACGTTGAGATCATGAAGGTCATCCACGAGGCCTATCCCAAGGTTCAGATCAAGGCCTGGACTGCGGTCGAGATCGATTGGTTCGCGCACATCGCCGAGATCACCATCGAAGAGGTGTTGAGCAGGCTGCGCGAAGTGGGACTCGTCTCGCTTCCCGGCGGCGGTGCCGAGGTCTTTTCCGCCCGGGTCCGGGAAGCGCTCTTCAAGAGAAAGATCGGAGAGGAGCGCTGGTTCGAGGTGCACCGGATCGCTCATCGTATGGGCATTCCGTCGAACGCGACCCTTCTCTACGGGCACATCGAGACCTACGAAGAGCGAGTCGAGCACATGCTTAAGCTGCGCGATCAGCAGGACGAAGCGCCGGGCTTTCTCTCCTTCATCCCTCTCGCCTTCCAACCCGGCCACACCGGGATCGTCGAACGCCAGGCCTCGGCTATCGAGGATCTGAGAACGGTCGCATGCGCCCGACTCATGCTCGACAACATCCCTCACATCAAATCTTATTGGGTCATGCTGGGGGAAGAGACCGCTTCGGTCGCGTTGAACTTTGGGGCGAACGATCTCGATGGCACCATCGGTCAGGAGCGTATCGCCCATGCCGCCCTGGCGAAGAGCCCGGTCGGGCTCGCCCGCGATCGGTTGGTGGAGATGATCTCGGAGGCAGGTAAGGTGCCCGTGGAGCGCGATGCGCTCTACCAGATCGTTCGCGTCTATGACTAGTGCGACTAGAGGGATTCGAAGCTGATGCAGCTCCTGATCGGCCAGATCTCCTATCTCAACTCCCAGCCCTTCTACCCTCTTCTCGGAGAGCACCGTTTGGTCGCGATGCCGCCTCGCGAGCTGGGTCGTCTGGCGGAACGGGGGGAGATCGACGCTGGGATCATGGCCACCGCCGACTACCTGGCCATGGAAGACCGCTACGAGCCCGTAGCCGATCTAGGCGTGGCCAACCGCGAGGAGGTGCGCAGCATCCTTCTCTACACCCGCCGACCCTTGAGCGAGCTGGGTGGAACCAAGATTGGCGTCACCGAGGACACGTCCACGTCCATTTGCCTGATGCGGCTGCTGCTCGAAGTTCGATATGGAATCCAACCCCCCGACTACCGGCGCGGATTTCAAGAAGACGGCGACGGATTCCTGTTGATCGGAAACCCGGCGCTCCTCAGTCGCCGGCGGCCGCCGCCCGGTTTTTCCCATTGCTACGACCTCGCGTCCGAGTGGTGGAGCTGGAAGAAGCTTCCCTTCGTCTTTGCGCTTTGGGTCATCAAGCGCACGGTGCCCACCCGCGCCAAGGAGGCGTTCCGGGAGCTGTTGGAGCGGTCCTTCGTTAAGGGAATGTCCGAGCTGGACCGAATCGCGGCCGATCACGCGGGTGAGCTGGGCACGGCGGAGGAGCTGGCTTCCTATTTGCGGAACTTCCACTATCGATTGGGCAATGAGGAAAAGCGGGGGCTCGAAGAGTTTCGGCGGCTGGCTCACCATCACCGTCTCCTGGAACCCGTCGCCGCAACCGGTGGTGCGCCGTGAAAGCCATCGTGAGCATGGGATCCATTCGCGACCGGGTCCGCGCCGGAGAGCGCGTGACGACGGAAGAAGGGCTCTACCTACTTCGCGACGCTACGATCCTCGAGCTCGGAGAGCTGGCGATGGAGATCCGCCGGCTTCGCAACCCGGAGCCCGTGATCACGTTCGTCGTCGACACCAATCCCAACTACACGAACGTTTGTGACGTCGACTGCACCTTTTGTGCGTTCTATCGCCCCCCCGGTCATCACGAAGCCTACACCTTCACCATCGACGAGATGATGGAGAAGATCGGGCAAGCGGTCTCGATGGGAGCCACCACCGTGCTGATGCAGGGAGGGGTGAGCCCCGAGATACCCTTCGACTACTACATCGACATGGTGCGCGCGGTGCGGGAGCGATTTCCGGACGTCACGCCTCATTTTTGGTCGGCACCCGAGATCCAGGGGATGTCTCGAGTTTCGGGTCTCACGACCCGGGAGGTCCTGGCTCGCTTGAAAGAGGCCGGCCAGACCACCATGCCCGGCGGCGGCGCTGAGATCCTCTCCGACAGCGTACGGAGGAAGATCTCTCACAAGAAGGGGGGGGCGGAGGCATGGTTGAACGTGCACCGCGAGGCCCACGAGCTGGGATTCCGCACCACCGCCACCATGATGTACGGGCACGTGGAGAGCGACGAGGACATCCTCCGACATTTGCACGCTATCCGTGAGCTTCAGGATCTCCATCACGGTTTCACGGCCTTCGTGCCCTGGAGCTTCAAGCCCGGCAATACGCCGCTTCTCATCAAAATCCCGCAGCAT
>JBOGJF010000201.1:0-3694 GCA_050747785.1 Vicinamibacteria bacterium | reverse complement strand
GTGCAGCGGACGGTCAACGCGCCTTCGACAGGAGAATTAAGATCGGCGGCACGGTTGCGCGTTGCCCGCCGCTGACGCCGAGCGTTGGGCCGACATTGGCAGCATCGCTAAAACCGAACTTGGCGTCGGAGGTGGTTGATGTTCTGGATCTACAAGTGCAACTCCGGTAACCACCCCTATCAGGTTGCGTACGGTGATTGGAACGACTTCTTTATTGAAGACGGTGCGAGCGAGTGGGGGTCAACGGAGTGGGTGCCTGCGCTCGCCGACGCCAGACCGGGAGACACGATTTTGGCTTACCAGACCGATCGCAACGAGCTCGTCGGCCTGGCAAGAGTAAGCCGGTTGCGACCTCGGAGTCGATTCCTGGATCTCATCTTGAAACCGATCAGGAAGATCGGGGTAAAAGTGCGCCCACTAAAGATCCTTGATCCCAGAATCGCGGCCATCCCGGCACTCAAGCCCGGCCCCATTCGAACCTTGTACCCTATCGCGGGGTCCGACGCCAAACGTCTCCTTCGGGCCGCGGGTGTTCACATCCGTGTGGAACGCGCCCATGCAAAGCATCATCTGCGCGACGCAATGCGCGGCGGTGGGTTCGGTACTCCGGAAACCAACCGGCTCGTGGAAGGTGCCGCCATGAGACGGGTAACCAGCCACTTTCGAAGGCTTGGGTGGACCGTGAAGGATATCAGCCGCGAGGAGCGGGGTTACGATCTTCTGTGCAAGCGAGCCCGATGCACTCTCTGCGTCGAGGTGAAAGGTGTCGCAAGAGTAAGGCGACAGTTTCCCATTACGGCGCGGGAGAAGCGACTTTGGGCAACCGACAAGGCTTTCGTCCCGGCGTTGGTCACACGGGCCACCAGGAGGCGATCGTCAGTTGAGCTTTTTCGGGGCCCCGAGACCCTTAGACAGTTTCACCTTGTGCCCATTTCATACATGGCGTCGTAAACGTGGACTCACAGCCAGTGTCGGACGGCGGCCCAACAACCGCATGCAGGCGACGGCGGGCGGGTTGGGCGGCGGTGGACAGTCGTGTCGGGCGTGCGCCCGCCGCGGCTGAACGGGAGCGTTAAGCGCACCGAATAGCGAGGCAGTAGATGCAGGTTGTGAGGAGCATCGTAGTCCTAATCATTGCCTACTACGCAATCGGAACGGTGGTGGGTATTGTGGACTCGGGGTTGCACGCGGTGTTCCCAGGGTCACAGCCAGACCTCACAACCGGCCGCCTGCCATGGCCAGGCTGGTTAGTTGGGCACATTGTCGAAGTGGGGATTATCGCCGTGGCTAGTGCGTATTGTGCCGCTCTCATGGCAGGGCGGGCCGAGCTTCTACACGTCTGCATTCTGGGAGCCTGGATGGTCTTAGTAGGCCTGGGAACGTATGCAGTCATGGGTGAACGGTGGCCTGTATGGTTTCGTGCGGGCCTAGCCCTCGTTCCAGTTCCGGCCGTGCTTCTCGGGGGTTTCTTGCGAATTCGGCAGCGAAACGCGCGGTCCCGAGGGAGTGACGCAGATCGAAGAATCCACATCGTGAGGCGCGCCGTGCTCTGGGGCATCGCGTTAGCAATTCTTCTGGGAGCGCATTATTACCAGAACAATCCTTACTATCGACGGCACGTCAGCATCCGTCAGGTGTTTTGGTACTTCGAGCTGCCAATACTTGTGACCGCTGGTGCAGCGCTGGGTTATTCCGTCGGCAGGTGGCGCCGTGCAAAGCATCCGGTTAAGACCGCCGAGTCTTCCGCGCAGACGGGCGCCTAACCACCGCCTTCACCTGACGCCAGGCGGCGGGCTCGCAGCGGAGATAGAACGTCCGCGCTCGCCTGCCGCAGGTGAGGCGGAGCGTTAGGCCCGGAGGACTGGACACCAATGGCAGCCGGACGCGGAGAACAAGCCCAGAGGAGGGCGTTCGAGTTCTTCAGAAGACGTTTCGTCTCGGCCGAACCGTTCACGTCAGAGGAACTCAGTAAGGCAACCGGGTGGAGCGGCAGCAGCAGCAGGACATACTTGTCGAAGCAGGCGACTGTGTTCACAGAAGCCCTCTCTGCGGGTCGTTACCGTGTCACGCAGGCCTTCCGCCGGTATCGAAGCTGGAAGAACTTCAAGCGCCTCGTCACGCAAACACGCCGGCCACCCCAGTACCAATATTCTGCCTTCGACGACGTTCTCGTCTACGAGTTCCTCCTCCCCCTGTCCAACGAGGAGCACCTCAGGGGCACGCTGGATACCCTCTTTTACGAAGACACGATTCAAGCGCGACTTCAAACCATCTCGCAAGACGTTCTCCAACGGGAATTCACCAAGGAGCCCGGCGAGGACGATCAGACGCACAGCCGACGCCTCCTCAGGTGGATTTCAGAACACTTCCTTGGCTATTCTGTTTACCACGTACAAGGCAGATTCCGCGCAGGTGACTTATCCTCTCGTGCTCAAGCTCTCAAGCTGGAGGACGATGGTGATCGCTACCTGGTGGACGAAACGACAGCCGTAGCTCGCTTTATCTTTAAGTGCCTGAACCGCGCAGATGCAAAGCGAGTTCAGTTCTTCTTCTGGGAGCTCTTCGTGAAGAGTATTGTCGAGGTTGTCAGCGGAGAGGAAGAGATCTGGATGGTTGAAAGTGGCATCCAGAACCGAGTTCACGTCTGGTCTGTGAAGCACGAGTGACCAATCGATGTCAATCCGCAGCTGGCTGCGCGACAACGGATACGGCGACATCGTCGAGCTCATTGACGAAATCCAGGCCGAATGGAGAGTTCATCGGAAGAAGACGAGGCGCAACTGGTGGGAGGTTCTCGCCGGTGACAAGGCCGGCCGGCCAAGGGTGATCGAAGGTCGCAGGTTTCCCGTCTTGCGCGCAGCGCAGATCCATCAGGGGATGGCAGTCACCAAGAACGCCATCCAGCGAAACGTCGAGGAGAGGCCACTACCTGTGCGGGTAAGCGATCGATGGGCAGATACCGCGACGAACCTGACGCGGAAAGGGTTCCGACGGCGGACCGAGTCCTGTCCCTCCGTCCGGCCAACTCAGCGTAGGCGGCGGTCACATTGAGCTCCGGGCCTAACAACGCCGTGCACCTGCCGGCGGGCGGAAGGCGGGAAGCAGCCCGCTTGGTTCCCCTCGCCCGCCGCAGGTGACGGCGGGCGTTAGACATCGCGGTCGGCGTCGGAGGCTACAGTGAAGGAAGAAACGATCCTCGACGTGTATTGGGAAGGCCCATTTTCCTGGAACAAGAGGCAGCGGCATCTTAAGACCGGACACGTTCTGTACGCGCTCTACGGCGCGCATCATGCGTACGGCCCGAATGTCCTTCTCTATATTGGGCGAACGACACGCGGGGTGGGCAAGCGGCTTGACGCTCACGCCTCGTGGGTTGGCGAAGAGTACGATCCGATGACCCTTCGTCTTGCTTCGATCGGCCCAATCACGACCTGGTCTGAGTGGGACGATCATGAGCGGTATGGCCCCGCGACCGAGAAGTTGGTCGCCGCTGCTGAGGCGCTCCTCATTTACGCTCTTCAGCCCGCGTACAACAAGTCGAGCAAGGAAACGCTTGGGGCCGGGAAGGGATTCCGAATCTTTAACACGGGAATGATCGGAACAATGTTGCCAGAAGTCAGTCACCGCTACCATGATGACGGCTGGTAGCCGGGGGTCGCGATGTCTAACCACCCGCTGCAGCCGCCGGCGGGCG
>JBOGJF010000200.1:0-6412 GCA_050747785.1 Vicinamibacteria bacterium | reverse complement strand
CCCACATTGATTCTCGGCTCGGTGATGGTGAGGACCGTTCGACTCTTGGCGACGAAGCTCGTCATCTCGATCCGGTGGGCGAGAGGAACGCCGTCGACGGTGCGTACGTCGGTCATTCTCGCCTCCTTCATGCGAGCACCCTCCCTATCGAAGAAGACTCCACGGATGGTGACGAAGTTGTCTTTTCGCACCCAGCCTTGGAGCTTTCCGTAGAGGATCTCGTGGCGCGGCACACCCTCCATCACGTAGCAGGGCACGCCGTCGACCTCTTCCTCACGCACCAGACGATGGATCAAATCATCGAGGTGCGCCCCGCCGGCGAGATCCGAGTAGGTGATGTCGGAGCCCAGGAAGGAGGCATCTTCGTCACGTCCGGCTATCCGGCGCACCAGATCGAGGTCGGGAAAGTACGCCCACTGCTGGTTTCGTTCGCCGCGTGAGGCCACCACGAGGAACCGGGTGCCCTTCATTTCCGGCGGCTCGAGGAGCGTGATGAGCGCCCGAGAGTCGACGCCCTCCCGACGCATCAGGAGTCGAAAGGCTCTCCGCTTCTCCTGCCCATCTTCCGAAGTGATCGTCATACTCACGTTCGCGGCGAGATCTTTAATGGCGAGGTCGACTTCTTTGGCATGCGCGACGATGGCGCCCGCCGATAGCTGGCTCCAAAGGAGCACGGCCGTCCCGAATCCTGTCGCGGCCATCATCAAGGAGAGGGCTCCTCCCGCCGGAGATAGAGCCTTCTGCCAACTGCCAGGTAGATGAGACCGAAGAGAACCAGCGCGATGACCGCGAGACGGACATCGGATAGCGATCGCTCGCGAAGCATCAGGTCGTTGAAGGCTTCCATGGCCCATGCGGTTGGAAAGAGGTGGGCCAGGTTTCGAAGCCATGCCGGCTCGATGGACATGGGCCACCAGCACCCGCCGATGGCCGCCATCGCCATGATGGCGATCGTTCCGAGCTGCACGACAGAGTCCCGGGTGGGAGCCAGCGACGCGACCAGAAGCCCCAAGGCGGCGGAAGCGAAGCTGACGCCGATGACGACAAGTCCCAACGCGAGCAATGAGGGACCCAGCGAAATGCCGAAGACGGCACGGCCGAAGGCGAATAGCATCCCCATCTGCAGGACGCCGATGAGCACGCGAGAAACCACCTTCCCGGTCACGATCGTCCCCGCCGACACCGGACTCGCCGTCAAGCGATAGAGGATACCCCAATCCCTTTCGTCCACCAGGCCGAGTCCCACACCGAGGAGCATGCCCAGCATCAAGAACGTGACGCCGAAGCCGGGTACGTTCTGGTCGAAGGTGTTGAAGGACGTGCGCGAGCTCGTGAGGCTCTGCTCGTCGAGCCCCACGGACTTGTCGACCAGGCGCGAGGCCAGGTCACCGGCGTCTTGGGATACGGTTTCGAAGTCCACGTCGCCCGAGTGAGTGAGCACCTCGACCACCGCGACCCGGCTCGCCACCTGCGACGCGACCAGTGCCGCCTGGACCCGCGCAACTTCGATCTTTATCCGCAGGAGCTCGAGATACTTCACCGGGTCGGTCAGCAGAACGAGCCGGACTTCGCGACCACCGCGGAAATCGCTCGTGAATCCTTCCGGGATGACGAGGGCGGCACCCGCTTCACCGGCCTCCGCGACCAGGCGACGAGCCTCGGGCTCGTCGACCCGAACGACCCTAAGGCCGGGGACCGCTTCGAGCGAGGCAACGAGTCGCTCGGCGACTTCCTCACCGTCGCGATCGGCCACCGGTAGAAGAAAGACCATCTCGGCTTGTTCCCGGTCCCCGTAGAACGTCGAGAGAGAGAAACCGGCGACGGAGATCACGACGATCGGAGCGAGCAGGAGAAACAACAGCGCCCACCGGTCGCGCAGCAGTAATCGGATATCCTTCACGACCAGCACCACAAGCGCTCTCATGAGGCCTTCCAGAGAGGCCCGGGGACGCCCCTCGACTGACCCATACTAACCAATCCAACTCTCGGAGACGACTGTGAAATGGTATGGATGCCTACGGATACAAATGGTTAAGATACAGATAATTGCCTATACTTGACAAAAAGGTCATGTATCTGGCATAGTTAGTCCAGGCGGGAGCGTAAGAGGGCATGAAGTTGACGGCGCAAGAGGAATATGGGATCCGCTGCCTGCTCCAGCTTGCCCGACGCGCCCACGAGTCCCAACCGGTCACGGTCCGAGAGGTGGCGGCCTCGGAGAGCCTGTCACCCGCCTACGCGGAGAAGCTCTTGCGCGTCCTCAGCCGAGCCGGGCTGACGGAGTCCATTCGCGGCACGCGCGGTGGTTACCGGATGACGCGACCGCCGGACCAGGTCACTATGGGTCAGGCGATTCGCGCCCTCGGCGGCTTCATCTCCCAGTCCGATCTCTGTGCGCGTTTCACGGGACAAGACGATTGCTGTGTCCACCTGACGGACTGCGGGCTCCGGCCGGTCTGGACGACGATGAGTCTGCACCTCGAAAGACTCTTGGACAGTATGCCTCTGAGCTCGCTCCTCCAAGGTGAGCGCGCCATCGCGTCACGACTCGACGAGACGGCGATCTCGTTGAACCGCTGTCTCGTTCCGCTGCAAACGTCAACGCCTCCCGGATCGACGAGGGAAGTGTAACCATGAAGGCCCCGATGAGTTTGAGTTTATCCGCCGTGGAAGCGTCCGATCGCATCGAGCCCCAACTCGATTCTCCGTCCGACGTCGGCTACTTCCTGAACGTTGCCGGCCGCTACCCGCTGCTGTCGGCCGAGCGCGAAAAGAAGCTGGCCAACGTGATCTGGGGGGCCCGACGGCGATTGGTGCAAGCGATGGAGCTCGCGCGTCGTTCGGACGGCAAGGCCGCGATCGAGGTTCCCGCGGAGATTCGCGTCCCGTCCAGACCGTTGTCTCCCAACGCCCGCCGACGTCTGATTGGCGCCGAGGAATACGCTCAACGGCTGCTGCGCACGATTGGAGACGACGATGAAGCGGGAGAGGGCTTCGACCACTCACTCGCCGTACCGCCGCCCGTCGAGCCGGCGCCCCGCCGAGGCCGACGAAGTCGCAACTCGGTGGCTCCGCTGCTCACCGAGAAACAGATTCTTTCCATCGCGCCGATTCTGCGCGACTCCATAAATCGCATCCGAGGCGCGCGGGAAGAGCTCGTCGAGCACAACCTGAGGCTGGTTGTCTGGGTCGCCAAGACCTACCGAGGTCGTGGGCTCGACTTCGTGGATCTCATCCAGGAAGGAAGCATGGGGCTCCTGCGAGCCATCGATCGCTTCGACCCCGCGGTGGGGACACGTTTTTCTACGTTTGCAACGCATTGGGTGCGGCAGGGGATTCGGCGGGCGCTGGCCGAGAAGGCGCGCACGATTCGCATTCCGCTCAACCGTCTTGCGGAAGCCCGTGAGGTGGTCCAACTTCGATCCCAGCTCGCGAACAAGCTGGAGAGGACACCCACGTACTTCGAGATCGCCGCCGAGATGAAAACGCCACCGGAAAAGCTCGAGGAGTTGTTGCCGGCGCTCGGCCCCATCGACTCGATCGACGCACCCTTGGCTGCCACCGACCTGAGCCCGGCCGATCTTCTTGCCGACCAGCGCACGTCTCCCTTGGAAGAGGCCATCGAAGAGGAAACCACGCATTCCATCCAGACGCTTCTTGAGCGCATGCCGGAACGGGAGCGGATCATCCTCGCCATGCGCTACGGCATCGGCTATCCGCAAGCGCGCACGCTCGAGGAGATTGGCGCCGCGCTCGGGTTGTCGCGGGAGCGGATCCGCCAGATTGAACAGGACGCGCGCGAGGAGCTCCGTTCGCTGATGCTCGAAGTTCAGCCCGACCTCGCAAGGTCTTAGTTGTATTAATGCCGTGTCCGCCTTCGTCGGCGCGGCGCGGTATTGGCTCAGTCCCTTAGTGCCTTTCCCGTCAAATGAAGAAAGACTTCTCCCAAGTCAGGTTGGTGAACCACGAGCTCCTTGATCGGATTCTGCTCGGCGGACGCCAAGCTCATCACCTCTGGGATGAGGTCTTCCAACGAATCACCCGCTAACTGAAACCGATAGGGGCTGGCCTGACGGGAGCCTTCTCTTACCAGCCGAGCTCTGAGCTCTGGTCCCGGTGCCTTCTCGAACGTAATAGCAAGCGTACGACCCTCTCCGACGTTGGCCGCAAGCTCACGGGCCGTTCCTTCCGCGACGAAACGCCCTTCATCCATGATCGCGACACGATGGCAGAGCCGCTCGGCTTCTTCCATGTAGTGAGTCGTATAGAGAACGGCCATGCCGGCGGCCGCGAGGTCCTCGACCGCGGAGAAGATTCTTTCCCGCGACTGTGGATCCAATCCCACCGTCGGCTCGTCGAGCAGCAGCAACTCCGGCTCGTGGATGAGCCCGCAAGCGAGGTTGAGGCGGCGTTGCATCCCGCCCGAGAAAACCTCCACTCGATCTTGCCTGCGGGGCGAGAGCCCGACGAGCTCGAGCATCGCTTCCACGCGCGTCGCGAGCGCGTCATCACTCAAGCCGTACATCGCACCGAAGAATCGAAGGTTCTCCTCCGCGGTCAGCGTCGGATAGACGCAGATCTGCTGAGGTACCAAACCCACCTTGCTTCGGACCGCGCCGAGCTCATCGGTTACGCTTTGCCCGGCCACGCGAACGCCTCCCCCCGAAGGTCGAAGGATCGTCGCGATGAGACCAATCGTCGTGGTCTTTCCCGCTCCGTTGGGACCGAGCAGACCGAAGATTTCTCCCGGACGAATGGTAAATGAGATCCCGTCGAGCGCCCGTCGATCTCCGTAACGCTTGGAAAGATCCGAGACCTCCAGGACGTTCTCTATTTTTTCGTTCATGAGCTCTCGAATGCTGACTCCTTTCACTGCCGCGGGGCCCGCCCCCTGACTAGCTCCAGTCCCGCTACTACCTTTACTGGCGGCCAACAGCGACCGCGGAGGACTCTTCGGGAACGCGGGGAATGACGAAAGGCGTCACCGTGAGAGAAGTCGCTTGACCTCCCCGACCAAGCGCACCGGCGTGAAGCCGAGCTTTTCGAAGTTGACTTCGGCCGGGGAGGACGCCCCGAAGCGATCGAGCCCTACCACGGAGCCGCGGTCGCCGACCCATCGCCACCATCCCTGTGTGGCTCCCGCCTCGACGGCCACTCTTGCGGTGACCGATGTCGGCAGCACGGATTCACGATAGGCGTCGCTCTGCTCCTCGAAGAGCTCCCAACAGGGCATCGACACGACCCGACACGGAATCCCTTCCGCCGCCAGGAGATTCTGCGCTTCCAGCGCCAAAGAGACCTCCGAGCCCGTGGCAATGAGGATCGCTCGCGGCTTTCCTCCCGTTGCTTCAGACAGCACGTAGGCGCCACGTGCAAGTCCAGACGAATCGGCTTTCAAGACCGGCAGGCCTTGGCGGCTGAGGACCAGCGCCACCGGCCCCGACCGGCGCTCGATGGCCCAACGCCAAGCGGCCGCCGACTCGTTGGCATCCGCCGGCCTCACGACATGGAGATTGGGCATCGCGCGCAGCGACATCAAATGCTCGACGGCTTGGTGCGTCGGCCCATCTTCGCCCAAACCGATCGAGTCGTGCGTCCAAACGAAGACGACCGGGAGGTGACTCAATGCCGCCAAACGCACCGAGGGCCTCATGTAGTCCGAGAAGCAGAAGAACGTCGCGGCAAAGGCTCGAACGCCACCGTGGTAAGCCATGCCGTTCACAATACCCCCCATGGCGTGCTCTCGGACTCCGAAATGAATGTTCCGGCCCGCCCCGGTTTGTCCGTCGAACGAGCCTCCCCCTTCCAGCGTCGTCTTGGTCGAGCTGGACAGATCCGCATCGCCGCCGATCAACTCCGGCAGGCGCAGCGCGATGGCATTGAGGACCTTTCCCGCCGAGACGCGGGTCGCGATCTCGGTCCCCGGCTCGAAGCGGGGCAAGCCCTGGTCCCAGCCGTCGGGGAGATCTCCCGCCATTCTCCGCTTCCACTCCGCTAGAAGCTCCGGCTCTTTTTCCGAGAATGCCGAAACGCGCTTTTCCCAATCAGCCTGCGCGCGCTGGCCCTTGGCAACGGCCTCCCCGAAAACCTTCGCGGCGTCGGGTGGTACGTAGAAAGAGCGGTCCGGATCCCATCCCAACGCCTTCTTGGTGAGCGCCACCTCCTCCGTACCCAACGGGCTACCGTGCGCGCCCGCGGTTCCCTGTTTGTGGGGCGATCCGAAACCGATGGTCGTGCGGATGATGATGAGCGATGGGCGCTCGGTGTCGGACTTGGCGTCCGCGATGGCGCGATCGATGGCTTCGAGATCGCGATTACCATCGGCGACGTGGAGCACTTGCCACCCGTACGCCTCGTATCGTTTACCCACATCTTCGGTCGTGAAAGTCAGCGATGCGGGTCCGTCCAACGT
>JBOGJF010000199.1:0-3700 GCA_050747785.1 Vicinamibacteria bacterium | reverse complement strand
GTGTAGAACGCGACGGCGCGCTCCACGTCCTGGACGTGGTAGCGCACCACCGCCGCCTTCACATCTGCGACAAATAGCCGTGACTGTCCGCCGTGCGTATCCGCCATCGCTGGTCCTCCGTTACTACGCAACCTACTGCCTAAACGCGGAGACGTATTGGACGAATTTGACCCTCGCTAGGGCAGGGCCACGTGGTTCTCCTTCACGCGCGTCGCGCGGAGCGTGATGAGATCGGCCGGCGAAAGTCCGGTGAGCTTACGCCAATCGCGGCAGAGGTGTGCCTGATCGAAGTAGCCGGCAGCAAGGGCGAGCTCGGCCCAGGGCACGGGCCTGGGCCTGGGCAGGGTTGCCAGAGCGAGCGCGCGCTGAAACCGCCGCACCCGCGAGTAACGCTTCGGGGTCATTCCCACGGCTCCAGTGAAGATCTCGATGAACCGACGCCTGCTGAGGCCGAGCATCCGAGTGACGCTGCCCACCTCGATGCCGGGTCTCTCCAGCTCGGCCAGCGCCGCCTTGACCAGCGGCGGCCGCGCGAATCCTCCGGCATGCGGGCCGCCAGGACCTGCTCGAGGATCGCGAACCGTTGGGTGGGATCCGACGCCGCGCAGAGGCGTTCCCGAAGCGCGTTCGCCCTTGGTCCCCAGAGATCCGGGAGGCCGACGTGCGCGTCCGCGATCTCGCCGGGCAAGGCGGCGCCGAGAAGGCCCGCGGCCCCGCCCGGTCGGAAGTGCATGCCGACCACGGAGGCATGCTCGCGCGTATCGATTTCGAACGCCGCGCTGTAGCAGCCGGACACGAGAGCGCCCCGAAAACGACGACAGCTTTCGCGCGTAGTTGCCGGGTCGTAGATGCGGAACTCGTCCTCCTCGAGGTTGAAGACGAGCTCGATGGTCCCGCTGGGGACGATGCGCTCCCGCGCGTGGATGGGGGCATCGCGAAGCACCCGGAAGTAGTCCACGAGCTCGCTGAGAGGCGAGCGCGGTCTGTGAATGGAGTATTGCATCACCCGTTCAGCACGCGATGCACGAAGGCAATGGCGATCGAGCCTTCCCCGACCGCGGACGCGACTCTCTTGACGCTCCCGCTCCGGACGTCCCCGATGGCGAATACCCCCGGACGGCTCGTTTCCAGAAGGTACGGAGCACGACCGGGCGGCCAGACCGCGGCGGCGAGATCGTCGGGCGTCAGATCCGACCCAGTCTTGAGAAAGCCCTTTTCATCGACAGCAACGCAACCTTCGAGCCAGTCCGTCCCGGGATCCGCGCCGGTCATGAGAAAAACGTGCCGGATCGGGCGGGAATCGACGGCCCCGTCCGAGACGTTCTCGAACGTCACCTGCTCCAGGTGAGCGTCTCCTTGAAGCCCGACGATCTCCGTGCGCGTTCGGAGCGTGATTCCGGGGTTGTCCTCGATGCGACGGATCAAATAACGAGACATACTCTCGACGAGTCCGCTCGTGCGGACGAGCAGGTGCACGTGCCTCGCGATCTGGGCGAGGAACACGGCCGCCTGGCCCGCGGAGTTTCCGCCTCCTACGACGATGACCTCCTCGTCTCGACATAGCTGTGCTTCCAGAAACGTCGCGCTGTGATAGAGGCCAACGCCCTCGAAGCGTGATGCGTTCGGTAGGGAGAGCTTGCGATATCGAACGCCGGTGGCAATCAGGATCGCGCGCGCCGGGACGGAGGTCCCGTCGTCGAGCTCGACCCGGTACGGTTTGCGGTCACAGGAGAGGCGCTTCGCCTTCTTCGCGACCAGCATCTCGGCCCCGAACTTCTGCGCCTGGTCGTACGCTCGGGCCGCGAGCTCCCGCCCCGAGATACCCATGGGGAATCCGAGGTAGTTCTCGATCTTGGGGCTCGATCCCGCCTGCCCTCCGGGAGAGCTCGTCTCGAGCACGAGCACATCGAGCCCCTCCGACGCGCCGGAGAGCGCGGCGGCGAGCCCCGCGGGGCCCGCGCCGATAACGACGACGTCGCGGACGTGGGACGGGTCGACGTCCTCGTTGAACCCGAGACGCTCGGCAATCTCCTCGTTCGTGGGGTTCTTGAGAATGGGGTCGCCGCGACGGATCACGACGGGAACGTCACTGACCGTGATGTGAAAACCGTCGAGCAACCCCTGCGCCGCGGCGTCCTCGTCAAGATCCAGGAAAGTGTAAGGATGGCCATTCCTCGTGAGAAACTCCTTCACCCGGAGGGTGCTGGCGCAATGGTTCGAGCCGGCGACGACGACGTCGCCGCGGCCCTGGGCGACGAGCTCGACCCGGCGTAGCAGAAAGGCGCGCATCAGAATCTCCCCCAGCTCACCGTCCTGCCGAAGGAGCGCCAGCATGCGCTCGCGCTCCACCTCGATGACCTCTCCCGGCGCCCCGGAGCGGATGAGCACGATGCCCCCCCGCCCGGACACCATGCTCGCCTCTCCGGTGAACTGGCCCGGCCGATAAACGACCAGGAGCTCCTCGTCGACCGGCGACTGCCGGACCACTTCGAGATACCCCTTCGTCACGACGAAAAAAGGCGAGTGGCGCGCGCCCGGCGCGGCGAGGACTTCGCCTCGAGCGGTCGCCCGACGGATCCCGCGGGAGGCGATGCGGTCGATCTGCGCCGGTGTCAGCACCGGGAACAGATCCTCGAACCGCGCCTCACTCTTCAGGGGAACGGATGGGCTCGGAATCTCGGGCTCGCCCCGATCCTCATGGCTCCTGTCCGTTTCGTCCACAGGGTCCTCCGCAGGTGGATGGACTCGACTGTAGCGCGGGGATGCTCCTGCCGCCAAAAGTCGCTTGCTGGGGAACGTCTCCGCGGGCGACGCCCCGCTCGATTCGTACCCACAGCCTTCCAAGCGAACGAGGCTCGTGCTATGCTGGCGTCATTCGGTACGCTTGAAAGGGCCGTCCGTGAAACACGCTGGCAACCGCGATCTTATCGCGATGGCGATCGCAACCCACGTTGCCAACGTTCGTGGGCATATTCCCTTGCGGTGTGGGGCATCTCGCGGCGGTTTGGCACCCTGGCAAGAACGTCGTGCCAAGGAGCTGCTGATCGCGAACCTGACCGGACGCGTCTGCCTGAGTGACCTGGCGTGCGCCTGTGACTTATCGATCCGCCACTTCACGCGCGCTTTCCGCCAATCCACCGGAATGGCGCCCCACCGATGGCTCGTTCAGCAAAGGCTTGATAGGGCCGAAGGTCTTCTGGCCAGTTCTTCGCGATCGTTGGCGCAGATCGCAAAGGATTGCGGCTTTGCCGATCAAAGCCACTTCACCAGAGTTTTCCAGCGGACCTTCGGTCTTACCCCGGGCCTCTGGCGGCGCACGAGGTCCAGTGAGCATGCGGCGTCTACCGCGTGCCCACGAGTGCGCCTTGCGCCGCTTTTTCGATGATGGAAACGACAGCCTGAGGCTGCGAGACATACACCGAGTGACTAGCCTTGACCTCGGTTACCGTCGAGCCCGCGCGTTTGGACATCGCACGCTGAGCCTCGGGGGGGATCATGCGGTCCTCGGTACTGACTAAATACCAGCTCGGCTTTGTTCTCCAGGCTGGCCGTTTGATCCTGCCACTCAGTGCTTCGACGCCCCAGGGAACTTGGGAGTCGGCCATGAACGCGGCCATATCGGCATTCACGTCCGCGGCGAATGCCCCGGCGAACTTTGCCTTGTCGAGAAAAAGAAATCCATCCTGGGGCGGTTGGATGG
>JBOGJF010000198.1:0-3086 GCA_050747785.1 Vicinamibacteria bacterium | reverse complement strand
GGTCTACACTGACCTAGCAAGGCACCCATGAGCCGAAATGGCATACAGTATTTTGTAGACATTTTCCCGGTAAAGTGTTGACACCAAGAGCGGGTCCTTATAAGATCGGCCCTCAGGGGGGTAGGGGCGAGGTCATCGAGCAGCCCATCCAGCAAGCGGGATCGTCGCCGGGGATCGAGCCGTCGCCCGGAGGGCGGGGCGAGCCGAGCCACTTCCTCTTTCTTCATCCTGCGGCGTGCGGCGCGACGACGACGCGCACACCGCACCGAGCTCATCAGGGAACAGACGAGGAGATAGCATGATAAAGCGGGTCGAGATCAATTATCGAGGGATCTTTCAGAAGAACCTGGGCAAGTACATCGGCAGCGACATCGTTCTCATCGCTAGTAGCGAAGGTAAAATCGCCTTCTCGAACGGACGCTACAGCGACGCCCCGGAACGCAATGGAATCCCCTGCAAGTACTTCGCCTTCGTGACCCCGGATCTTTCCGAAGAGGAGCTCGAGGCGGAATGCGGCGCGAAGATGGACATCGACGAAGCCGACGTTTCCGTCGTGCTGGACGACACGATGAGCAAGGGAGTGGAACCGTGGGGCTGGCACGGTGTTCGCCCCATCAACGAGAAGGTGCGCGAGAAAGGCTGCATGCTCGTCGTCAGTGAAAGAAAACACGACGAGCTCGTCAAGTTCTTCGCCAAGAAACCCTACGACTATCGGCTGGCCACCCTGAACGGCGCGGCAAGCCTCGCCGGACTCTGGGTGTTCAAGGATGACCTCACCCGCGAGCGTACCCTCGGTGCCCTTGCGGCCGTCGATCCCGGGATCATCTCCATTGAAGCCGTGGAGAAATACATCCTGAAGAAATGGAACGACCAGCGGCGGGCGAAGGCGGCTCGCGAGGCATACGACGCGACGCTTCGCAATATCCATCGCGTGACTCCCAAGGACGGCATCGATTGGCCGCACAAGATCCCGGTGCTGCCCAAGTGGCATGAGTTCCAGGAGGGTGGCGTCGTGGTGCCGGCCGTCAAGCGGGGATTCAAAATAGGCCCCCGGGGGCAAAACCGCAACGAGATGTTCAAACGCGGAACCACCAAGACCGAGCGTCCCGTAGTCCGCTTCGACTTGTGTATCAAGTGTACGTTGTGTTGGTTGGATTGCCCCGACGAGTGCTTCGATCCCACCGATGACGGCCTGTACGATATCCACTACGAGTTCTGTACCGGGTGCCACAAGTGCGCGAAGGTCTGTCCGGTGCCGGAATGCATCGTGATGGTGGACGAGATGAAGTTCGACAACGAAAAGAGCCCCTGGGAGATGCACGCGAAGGATCCGAAAGGATACGTGAAGTGGGCCGAGGACAAGAAGGGCAAGGAGCGCGTGTTCTACCCGCAGGTTACCGGCACGGGTAAGGAGATCCGGGAAGGGGAGACCGTTCCCGCCAAGGTCGCCAAGTAGATACGGTGTTCCTATCTCAGTTGAACCACAAGCAGGAGGTTAGAGTCCATTGAAAGTGGCCAAGGTAGTCCAAGATAAGAAAGGAGTCTGGGAACGGGAGGAGTTGCTAACTGGCTGCCAGGCGGTCTCGCACGCCGTGAGACTGGCTGACGTGGACGTCATCGCCGCGTATCCCATCCGGCCCTACACCGAGGTGATGGACATGCTCTCGAGGCTCATCGCCGACGGTGAGCTCGACGCCGAGTACTTGGTCGCGGACAGCGAGCACTCCCAGTTCGAGATCGTCAAGCATGCCAGCTCGGTTGGTGCGCGGGCGTTTGGTGGGAGCAGTGGGACTGGGTGGATGTATGGCATGGAGGCCCTGGTGGTGGCCGCCACCGATCGGCTCCCTACGCTGTTCCTGGTAGGAAATCGCGCCCTGGACGACCCAGGCGCCTTCGGTGTGGAGCACAACGACGCGATGTCGGTGCGAGACTTCGGATGGCTGCTTAGCTGGAGCACCACTGCCCAGGAAGCACTCGAGCATGTGCTGATCATGTATCGTGTGGCCGAAGACAAGCGCGTGCTCATGCCGGCCGCGTTGGCCATGGACGGGGCGTTTCTGACGCATTCACAGCACATCGTCAAGCTTCCCACCCAGGAAGCGGTAAAGAAGTTCCTGCCACCTTATGATCTAGGTGGACGGAAGCTTCATCCGGACAATCCGGTTTCGATCGCACCCCAGGTGAACGAGGACTGGGTCATCGAGCTGCGTCGACAAAACTGGGAAGCCGCGCGACGAGCCAAGGGAGTCATCGAGCAAGCTTACCAGGAGTTCAACGCGGTCTTTGGACCGCGCTACGAGAATCCCTGGTTCACCGAGTTCGAGACCGACGACGCCGACGTGGTGTTGATTGGCCTAGGGACCGTCGCCATGCCGGCGCGGACCGCGGCGCGACGGCTTCGCGAGCAAGGTAAGAAGGTCGGTTACGTGAACCTTCGCTGGTTCCGGCCGTTCCCCGCCCAGGAGCTCCGCGATTGTCTCGGGCGGTTCAAGGCGGTCGGCATCATCGATCGAGACTTCGCCCACGGTTCTCCGGACAGCGGAGGCATCCTGTGCCATGACATTCGTTCTTGCCTGTACACCCTCGAGAAGCGGCCCCATGTCTTCAATATCATCACCGGACTGGGCGGGCGAGACGTGTCCATCGACGAGTGCATCAAGATGTACGGCATCGGTCTCGATGCGGTCGCCGGCAAGGTCAAAGACGAGCTCGTTACCTGGATCGGATTGCGGGAGTAGTCACCGTCCGCAGGGACGGGGCTGCTATAGAAAGGAGACACCGCAGACATGGTGCAAACAAAGGTCGATTTCGAGAAGATCAAGAACGTACGCGAGACTCCGCTAGAGGAGTTTTACACGTCTGGCCATCGCACGTGTCAGGGTTGTGAATCCGCCCTGGTAATGCGGGACTTCGCCAAGGCCGCCGGTTCGCGGACCGTCGTGACGGGCGCGACGGGGTGTATGTATGTCGCCAATACCAGTTACCAAACCACACCCTGGATCATTCCCTGGATGCACACCCAGCTCGGTGCGGGCGGTGCCTCGGCAGTCGGCATGGCGGCCGGCCTCCGTGCGCTCATGCGTAAG
>JBOGJF010000197.1:0-5774 GCA_050747785.1 Vicinamibacteria bacterium | reverse complement strand
CTAGTAGCTGGCGTCGGTGAATTGAGACACCCGCCCCACGGGGTCGTAGACGCTTGTATTGCAAAATGAGAGCTTTGTAACCCTGAAGGCTGGCATCGTAGGCGAGGTCACGCTCCTCTCGGCGGGTGGGTGCGAAGAACCATGCGCCGTACGGCGAGAGGAGGTTGAGAATGTGATGATTCGAGAGTTGCTCGATCGTGGCCTCACTGGGCACGCCTTGCGAGTTTGGAAAGCGCATTGAGTGCGGCCACCCAACGTTTCAGCTTCACCGGCGTGAACCGCGACGCAATGAAGTTTGAATCTTGGAGCACAGTAAAGCAGCGGTTCACGTCCGGTGCAAGCGCGAGTTGGACGCAGCCGCTACGCGGCGCGCTCCGCGTCCTTGAGGAGTTCGGCGCATGGCATCTGAGCTGGTGACTGCTCGCGTCTGAGTTCTCCTTGGGAGTCCACTGATCGGATCTCAGTGAAAGGAGACCGATCATGGTCACGACTCCCTTGCGTCAACGGATGTTGCAGGCGCTCAGCATTCGCAACCTCTCGGCCCGCACCACGCGCACCTACATCTCGCTCGTCTCTCGTTTCGCACTGTTCTTCCACCGCGCCCCCGATCGTCTGGGGCTCCCCGAGATCGAGCAGTACCTCTTCTTCCTTCGCGATGAGAAAAGGGTCTCGTACTGCCTGTTCAATCAGACCGTCTGTGCCCTGCGCTTCTTCTACCTCCACGTCATGGACCGTCCAGACCTGGTCATCCGCATCCCGTACGGCCGCCGCGAGAGGCACTTCCCCATCGTCCTGTCGGCCGGCGAGATGCTCGCCATCCTCGCTGCGCTGGGGTCTCTGCGTGACCGCGTGCTGGTCACCGTTCTTTACTCGGCCGGTCTTCGCCTCGGTGAGGTCTGCCGCCTGCGTGTGGCAAACATCGACTCGGCACGCATGCTTCTCCACATCCGTCAGGCCAAGGGACACAAGGACCGTTATGTCCCGCTTTCTCCCATCGCTCTCGAACTGCTCCGTGAGTGGTGGCGCCAGACCCGTCCCTCGGCGCTGCTGTTTCCGTGCGCCAAAGACCCTCTCCGTCCCATCCATCACTCCACCGTCCAGCGCGCTCTGAAGATCGCCGTTCGCCGCGCCGGGATCACCAAGCACGTCTCTCCACGCACACTTCGTCATTCCTTCGCCACGCACCTGATGGAGCAGGGGATGAACATGCGCGTGATTCAGATCCTGCTCGGTCACTCGCACACCCGTACGACCGAGATCTACACGCACGTCTCACCGGCTCACGCGCGCAGTCCTCTCGACGCGATCCTGCCGCCGCCGGCACCCACCCACGGCAAGTAGCCCTCGATGGAGCAGACCGTCTCACTCGGCGCGATCGCGAGCGCGAAGGGTGGCGAGTTTCTTACTTCCTTTCCTTCGACGCCCCAGCAGCGCAAGGTCCTGCGCCTGATCGCAGACTGCCGGACCGAGGCTCTCGGCGGTCACTCCGATCAATGCGATCGCTGCGGCTTCAAACACATCTTCTGGAACTCGTGCCGCGACCGCCATTGTCCCGGCTGCGGTGCCGAGGCCCGCGACAGATGGCTCGACGAGCGGCGCGAGGAGCTTCTCGACGTTCCCTACTTCCACGTCGTCTTCACCATCCCCGGCGAGTTGCGTCCTCTGGCTCACTGCGCTCCGGCCCTCGTCTATGCCATCCTTCTGCGCGCCGCCGGTCAGGCACTGCTCGACGTTGGCGCCACAAAACTCCGGGCCCGGCTCGGCTCCATGGTCATCCTTCACACCTGGACCCAGCAGCTTCAATTTCACCCTCACGTCCACTGTGTGGTTCCAGGAGGCGGCGTCTCTCGCGACGGCAAGCGCTGGATTCGGGTGCCAATGCTCGACTTCCTTTTCGCCGTGAAGGTTCTCTCCCGCCGCTTCCGCACGCTCGTCTGCAAAGGCATCACCGAGGCCTATGCCCGAGGCTCTCTCTCCATTCCCGACCCCATCGCTCACGACCGCACGGCTCTCGATCTGCTTTTGGTTCGCGCCTCCAAGACCGACTGGCACGCCTACGTCAAGCCGCCCTTCGGTGGGCCCGAGCAAGTCCTCGCGTATCTCGCCGCCTACACGCACAGAATCGCCATTTCGAATTTCCGCATCAAGGCCTTCGACGGCCAGTCGGTCACCTTCTCGTATCGCGACTACAACGCCGGCAACGCTCAGAACCTCACCTCTCTGCCGGCAACCGAGTTCCTCAGGCGCTTCCTCCTGCACGTCGTCCCGCCGAGGTTCACTCGCATTCGCTATTACGGACTTCTCGCCAATCGGGATCGCAGGGCCAATCTCCAAAAGGCCCGGACCCTGATCGGCTCTACTCGCCAGCTCCGCCCGCGTGCCCCGGGTCCCGATCCGCGACTCTGTCCTCAGTGCCAAAAGGGCACCATGCGCACTGTCGGGCGCGTCGATCCCCAGCGGGCTCGCACCTGGTTTGATTCCTCATGACACGCACGCTTGCCGGTTCGCCTCGCTCATTCGACAACTCCCGCTGTCCTGGCATCGCTCTACTCAATGCCCGCGCGCAGTGTCCTCTGCGACCGTTTTCCTCACCACTGTCACTCGATGACCACGCCCGATCCGCGACTCATGCCTGCTTCAGTGAGCTCCTCGCCACTCATTCCCGGCCGTTCGCCCCACCACCCAACCCTCGCGGTTCGTTACTTTCCCCACGCTGGCCCCAGGCTTCGTCCAACTAAACTCTTTCCCGCATCCACTCTCGCTGCAAACACGCACATCGGGCCTGCGCCATTCCCCGGCGTCATCACCAGTTCTCTTCGAAGGGATGCGGTAAAGAGTCCTATGAGTTGGGCGTCGCGTTCAGGCGTAGAGAAGGCGACCGCGAGGTTCCGGAATGAGTCTTCCCATTTCTTGCGCCGTCTCGATCCATTCTTCGATGATGATCTTGACGTTCGCGAGAGCGGCTTCGTACGTGGGCCCATCCGATGCACATCCTGGAAGTTCGGGAACCTCGGCCACGAAGGCTCGGTCCTCCTCGCTCCAATAGATGATGACCTCGTATTTCGGATCAGGTCGCATCGGATTCCCCTCCGAGTCTATACCGCAAGATGATGTTCCGCACTTGCTTCACCTGATACGGTTTGGCCTTACCGCTGGCAAGTGGTGGCAGGTTCAGTATTTCGGCGATCTCCGGCTTGCCGAATATGTGGTGATCGCCGCGAATCCGCTCCGTGAAACCCATGGAGCCGAGAAGCGTTCGCACAGACTCGAACGAGACGTTCGCATCGGACCTTCCCGACAGAATCTGTTCGAGTGCTTTGCCTCGAGTGGTCACCTTGCGACGATATCACCCGTTCACCCCGCGGCGCTGACTCCGACGCCCAACGAACCTGCGCTTCAGCGGCGCGGCCCACACGATATCGTAACGCACCGCCGGAATGCGACGCGGGCCGCGTCCGCTGCTAGCGCAGACTGTGTCAAAACTCGGGGGCGCATCGTAAACTAGGGAATGAGCTTCATCGAAGGTGTGGGGCGGGATCAGCAGACCCTGTTTCCTGAGGTTCTCGACGACTACGTCGCTTCCGATCATCCGGTTCGGTTCATCGACGCGTACGTCGGCCAGCTCGATCTGACGAAGCTGGAATTTGAGCGCGCGGTGGCCGCAGAGACAGGAAGGCCTGGGTACGACCCCGGTGATCTGCTCAGGCTCTATATCTACGGTTACCTCAGCGGGATCTGCTCCTCACGCAAGCTCGAGCGCGAGACGGGGCGCAACGTTGAAGTGCTGTGGCTTCTGCGGCGGCTGCACCCAGACTTCAAAACCATCGCTGAGTTCCGGCGTCGCAACACGAAGGCTCTGCGTGCTCTGTTTCGCGAGTTCACGGTGCTGTGCAAGAGGCTGGGGTTGTTCGGCGGCGAGCTGGTGGCCATCGACGGCTCGAAGTTCCGAGCGGTCAACTCCAGGCGGCGCAACTACAGCCGGCCAATGCTCGAAGAGATGCTTGGCGCGGTTGACGAACGGATCGCTCGCTATCTCGAAAGGACGGAGACCGCCGATCGCGATGACGAGCATCGTGCCAACGAGACCGAGGATCACGCGGGGGAACTCACGCGTCTGGAGAGCCGCGCCGCCGAGGTGCGGGCCATGCTTGCGGAACTCGATCAGACAGGAGAATCGCAAATCTCGCTGACCGATCCGGACAGCCGCATGATGAAGGTTCGGATGGGAACGGAGGTCTGCTACAACGCCCAAACCGCTGTCGACGAGAAGCACAAGCTCATTGTGGCCGTCGAGGTGACGAATGAGTGCACCGACCGAAACTGGCTCAGTCCGATGGCCATCGAAGCGAAAGACGTGCTGGGCGCTGAGCAGCTCGCCGTCGTGGCCGACAAAGGTTACTCGAGCGCCCGCGAAGTGGAGGCGTGCGTAGAAGCGAACATAACTCCGTATCTGCCCAAGCCGGAGACTTCGGCGAACAAAGCACTCGGCCTGTTCACTAAGAATGATTTCCGCTACGACCCTGAGCGTGATCTTTATGTCTGTCCCGCAGGGCAGGAGCTTACGTTCCGTCACGCTTCACGCGAGAAGGGTCGGGATGTTCGCTATTACAGAACCTACGTCTGTGGACAATGTCCGTTGCGGCCGCGCTGTACGCGCAACCGCCAGTCGCGCCGCATCTCCCGGTCGGCCAATGAACATGTGCTCGAGCAGATGAACGCCCGAGTGGCGGCGAACCCGCAGATCCTCAAGAAGCGCAAGGCGATCGTCGAACATCCTTTCGGCACGATCAAGCGTTGGATGAACCAAGCGTACTTTCTCATGCGAGGTCTGACGAAGGTGCGCGGCGAGTTCTCCCTATCAGCGCTGGCCTACAACCTCAAGCGCGTGCTTGCCATCATCGGTGTTCCGGCGCTCCTCGCCGCGATCGCCTAAGCACGGCCCTTCGGCGTATTTTCACCCTCACAGAATCGAAAATCCCCGCCAGACGCCCACCGACGCCGCTCGCCGGCATGATTTCGGCGATGACACTGAAAATCGGTCAACGAACGCAAATTCGAACGCCTCGCCGCACATACGATCCGCGGCATCACATTCGACTCGTTTTGACACAGTCTGTCCTCGAGATGGCCGTTCGTTACGGTGAAGAGGAAGGCCACTCTCCTCAACCACTTCCAAGCGGATGGGCAGCACTCCTCGAGCTCTATGGCCTGAGATGACTGCCCCGCGGGTGATGCGCGTCACGCGGCGATGTAAACGGCCAGGCGAATGACCCCGTCCAACCACCCATGAGAACAATGCGCGTTTTTCTTCTCGGCGCCCCCCTTCTGCTGGTGGCCGCGGGCGGGAAAGAGACCTGCGTTCTCGGACCCATCGAGAGTGTCGCCTCGCAGCAGCAGGCGGCGTATCACACCGCCTCACTGAACGCGGAGACCCTCGCGGCAAGCTCGAGAAGACGCTCCGTCGCACCGGGGCAGCCTGGCATGCCGGCTATTCCGCAGGTCAACTTTATCGATACCTGGGTCTTCGCGAAGGCCGCCAAAGACAACGTAGCCCTGACGACGCTCTCCTCCGATGAAGAGTTCCTCCGCCGCATCTATCTCGATCTGACGGGCGTCATCCCCGACAGCGCCGCGGTCACCGACTTCGTCAACGACCAATCGGCGGACAAACGCGCGAAGAAGATCGACGAGCTGCTGGCCTCCGATGCCTTCGTCGATCGCTGGACGATGTGGTTCGGCGACCTCGTGCAGAGCGTCCTCCGCTCCACCAACTC
>JBOGJF010000196.1:0-6060 GCA_050747785.1 Vicinamibacteria bacterium | reverse complement strand
CCATCCAACTGCGCGTGGCCGATCAGGTGAAGATCCAGATCGCCAAATCGGCGGTGGCGCGCTTGGTCGAGGAGTCAGACGCAAAAAGTTGACGAGCTCGACCACGAAAAGGAAGTAGCAGCTCATGAGAAAAAACATGCAGTGGAAGGCGCTCCTCATCGCCCTCGTCGTGATCGTGTTCGCCTGGTCCATGTACCCGCCCGAGGAGAAGATCAATTTAGGGCTCGATCTCCGTGGAGGTATTCACCTGATCATGAGGGTCAACACCGTGGACGCCGTCTTGGCGATCACCAACGAGACGGTGGATGCGATCACGACGTTATTGGATGGCAAGAGCCTATCGTTCGAGGACGTTAGCTCCGAGGAACCGGCGAAGATCCGCGTGAGTGGCGTCGACGTCAATCAGGATCAAGCGTTCCGCGAGCTCATCGAGACCAACTTTCCCAGTTGGGATCCCACCCGGCCGCAACCGGGAGTGTGGGAGCTGACGATGCGGCCCGCCGAACTCACCGTCGTTCAGGACGAGACGGTCGCTCAAGCGATCGAGACCATCCGCCGAAGAGTGGACGCTCTCGGCGTGGCCGAGCCGGTCATCGCTCCCCACGGGGATCGCGGCGATCAGATCCTGGTGCAGCTTCCCGGCTTCGACGACGTGGCGCGCGCCAAGGAAATCATCCGCTCCACGGCCCGACTCGACTTGAAGCTGGTAGAAGCCGGGCCGGTCACGAGCCGCGAGCAGTTCCTACAAGGAGGCACGGAGCCGCCGGAGGGGACCGAGATCGTCCCCGGTGCCTCCCAAACCGGTGCCGAGGATGAAGTGTTCTATTTGGTGGATCGGGTGCCGGTGATCACGGGGCGCGATCTCAAGAACGCCCGGCAGTCGATCGACTTCGAGACCAACCAGCCGAACGTCTCCTTTACGCTCCAGCCCGAAGGAGCCAACAAATTTCGCCGCGCCACTCAGGCCAACGTGGGCCGCCAGCTGGCCATCATTCTCGATGGGCGCATCATGTCGGCGCCGGTCATCCAGTCGGCGATCTATGACCAGGGACAGATCACCGGGCAGTTCACGCTCGAAGAAGCCCAGGATCTCGCCCTGGTTCTGCGCTCGGGTGCCCTGCCCGCCTCTCTGGAATACCAGGAGGAACGGACGGTGGGACCGAGCCTGGGGGCGGACTCCATCCGCAGCGGTATCACTGCCTCTCTCGTGGGCTTCGCCGCGGTCGTCCTGGCCATGGTCGTTTACTATCGTCTCTCCGGAATCAACGCGGTCGTGGCTCTGGTCCTCAACCTAGTTATGTTGTTGGGTGCGATGGCCTACTTCGGTGCCACCTTGACCCTCCCGGGTATCGCGGGCGTCATTCTCACCATCGGCATCGGCGTGGACTCGAACATCCTCATCTTCGAGCGCATCAAGGAGGAGATTCGCGGTGGCAAGACGCCTCGCACCGCCATCTCCGCCGGGTTCGGCAAGGTTTTCTGGACGATCTTCGACACTCACTTGACGAGCTTGTTGGCGGCACTCATCTTGTTCCAGTTCGGGACGGGACCCGTGCAGGGCTTCGCGGTGACCTTATGCATCGGCCTGCTGGCCAACGTCTTCACCTCGGTCTTCGTCTCTCGCTTCATTTTCGATCTGGTCTTGGGAGGACGCCGCCAGGTCGAAGCGCTCTCCATCTGAGCAGGGGACTCCATGGATATCCTTCGTGACACTAACATCAATTGGCTGAAGTACCGTTGGCATTTCATTGCGGTCTCGATCATTTTGCTCGTCGTCGGAGGCATCGACATCTATCGGAAGGGTGGGCTGCGCTACGGGATCGACTTCTCCGAGGGGACGATCGTCTACGCCAAGTTCGAGAGCGCACCGCAGATCGATACGATCCGCCAGGCGCTCGCCAACTCCGGGTTGGGCGAGGCAATCATCCAGCGTTACGACCAGCCCGAGCTGAACCAGGTCATGATTCGTGTGGAGCGCGAAGCGCAGCAAGCCGGCGACCTCGATACGACCGCGAACCAGATCCTGAGCACCCTGGAAGAGCGATACCGGGAGAACCCTCTCGTTGATTCCAGCACCGAGATCGTGGGGCCGGTGGTGGGGCAAGAGCTCCGGCGCAAGGCCGTCAACGCCACGATCCTGGCATTGGTGGCGATGCTGATCTACATCGGCCTGCGGTTCGAGTTCATCTACGGGGTCGGGGCGACCATCGCCGTGATTCATGACGTGCTCGTCACCCTCGGGCTGGTATCGATCTTCGGTTACGACATCAGTCTCAACGTCATTGCCGCTTTCTTGACCTTGGTGGGCTACTCGGTGAACGACACCATCGTCATCTTCGATCGGGTGCGGGAAAACCGCCGTTTTCTCAGGCGAAAACCCCTCGACGAGATCATCAATCTGTCGATCAACCAGACTCTCCGGAGGACGATTCTCACTTCTGGAACCACGTTCATCACCGTCGTCAGCCTTTTCCTGTTGGGAGGAGAAGTTCTACGGTCTTTCGCGTTCGTCCTGGTAGCGGGGCTTATCGTCGGCACCTACTCGACCATCGCCATCGCGTCGGTTATCGTGAGCTGGTGGCGGCGGGCGCGGGAAAAACGCTCGCCGGAGGAAGCCAAGGCTCAGGCCCGGGCCGCCAACGCGTAGACGTCTGGCTAGGTCGATAGCAGCATGAACGCAAATCGACGCCAGCCCCGATCTGCCCGCGCTCAAGCGGCCCATCATCCATTCCCATTTGAACTCCACGGATCATTCTCAGCCGCATGTCGCTGCATACAATATGCGGGTCCGCATCAGGCCGATGCGGACCGCAA
This sequence comes from Vicinamibacteria bacterium, assembly GCA_050747785.1. Classification (GTDB taxonomy): domain Bacteria; phylum Acidobacteriota; class Vicinamibacteria; order Marinacidobacterales; family DATDRI01; genus CBDANW01. The sequence continues at coordinate 3,246 of JBOGJF010000196.1, read as the reverse complement.
TAACCCCTTGACAGGCCCCCCCCTGGAGGCTAGCATAAGCCGCTCACAGGGGCATTGTGGTTCCCCAAACCACTCCCAAGACTTGACCTGAGGCTCTGAGTTTATTAAGGATACGTCAGTTCCAGTGGAGTTCGGGTAACGGTCACACCCGGTCCGAAACCCTGAAAGCGAGTACCAGAAGAGATGATGTTATTCGCTCCGACGATCGCCCAAAACCACCAGCCTCGGTACCTTCAGTGCTCATGACTAGCTGGGAACCCTACACGCGGAACCGGTGTCTAAAAGGGTACCCCGGCCGCGAACGGTCCTGCAGGACGGCCCGGCTGGGTTTGGACTTATTGTTACTTAGCATAAGGGGAGGCCGGAGAGTCCTCAACCCGCCCGCAGGCGCGCAGCCGCCTCAGGGCGAGCTGCGGGGCCCCGCGGCGCTAGATGGAGTCGCATCCCTCCCTTTTGAGAAAGGAGCCTAGAAGCCCGTGGCCAAGGAAATGCTCACGTTTCTGGTGGAGTCTTCTACTCAGAAAAGGTCGCACGGAAGGCAGTTGACGAGCTTCCTCACGTCCTTCGTGGTGCAGGGATTCATTCTCGCGGCCCTCATCATCGTTCCCCTGATGGCGACCGACGCGCTCCCCACGCCTCAAGGCATCATGTCGTTCATGGCCGCCGCGCCCCCGCCGCCACCTCCGCCGCCACCCCCCCCACCGCCACCCAGGGCTCGACGCAGACCCACCGCGCCGAGACCCGTCCTCACCACCACACCTAAGTTCGTGGCCCCCGTCGACATCCCAGATGAGATCGGTTTCGGCGATTTCGGTGCGCCCGGAGGTGTGCCGGGAGGTATCCCGGGAGGCGTTTTGGGCGGCATCGTCGGTGGCTTACCCGATGCCCCGGCAGATGAGCCGGTGCGCGTAGGCGGCGACATCAAGCCCCCGACGAAGACGAGGGACGCCAGCCCGCTCTATCCCGACATCGCCAGGCAGGCGCGGGTCCAGGGGATCGTCATTCTGGAAGCCATCATCGATCCCACAGGGAACGTTACCAATGTGCGGGTTTTGCGTTCCATCCCATTGTTGGATCAGGCGGCCATTGATGCGGTCCGCAAGTGGAAGTACGAGCCGACGCTGCTGAACGGCGTTCCGGTTCCGATTGTGATGACGGTAACGGTGAATTTCTCTCTACAAGGCTAGGTACGGTCTAGTCTGGATGCATTCTAATTAAGTCAGTCCCCAACGGAGGAGGAGAACATGCAGTTTGGAATCATGGAGATGATTGAGTCGATGGGTTTGGCCGCCAGGCTCACGAACATCATCCTGCTGATCATGTCGATGTACTCGATCGGTGTCATGATCGAGCGGTGGTGGGCGTATCGTCAAGCCAAGGTGCAATCCCGCGCCTATGCACCTCAAGTAGCCAAGTTGCTCAAAGACGGCAAGATTGGTGACGCCATCAAGTTGAGCAGTAAGAAGGAGAACCGTTACAGTCACCTGGCAAAGGTTCTGTTGGCCGGTTTGCAGGAGTACCAGTTCCAGCAGGAGAGTGGTGGCGGAGCCAACCGCGATGACATGATGGAGGCCGCGCATCGAGCCATCGAGCGCGCGACCGCGGTCAATCTTTCCGACCTGAAACGAGGACTTGCCGGTTTGGCCACCATCGGCGCCACCGCCCCCTTCGTGGGTCTTTTCGGAACCGTCGTCGGCATCATCAACGCGTTTCAGGGCATGGCGTTGACCGGCTCCGGCGGTATCGGCGCGGTCTCCGCGGGGATCTCCGAGGCTCTCGTCGCGACCGCTTTCGGACTCTTCGTGGCGGTGCCCGCGGTCTGGGCTTTCAACTATTTCACGACCAAAGTAGAGGGTTTCACCGTCGAAATGGACAACAGTGCTTCCGAGCTCATCGACTACATGGCCAAGAAATCCTAGGTCGCTGCTGCGCCAAACCAAAGGAGAGATGCCATGGGCATGAATGTCGGAGGTGCCAAGAAGCTCAATAGCAACATCAACGTCACCCCTCTGGTGGACGTGATGCTGGTCTTGCTCATCATCTTCATGGTGGTCACGCCTCTACTGCAGAAAGGTGTCGACGTCGTTCTCCCGGAGGCCCAGTATCCGGTCGATCATCCGGATAACGAAAGCGTGGTCACCCTGGCGGTGAAGCGGGATCGGACCCTCTATCTCGACATGATCCCCGTGCCCCGAACCGACCTCCTCACGAGCATTCGTGAAAAGTTCGACGGGCGCGCCGAGAAGATCCTGTTCTTGAAGGCGGACGAGGCCGTGGATTATGGCTCCGTTTTGGAGGTCATGGACGTCGCTCGCCAGGGTGGCGTCGAGGAGATTGGGCTTATTACCGAGCTGAGACGCGGAGCGGGTGGCGGGAACTAGTCCCCACCGTTTCTTTCAATCAAGGAGTCACGCTTATGGGTATGGCAACAGGTGGAAGCGGGACCGGACCTAGCGCGGACATCAACGTCACACCTCTCATCGACGTCATGCTGGTTCTGCTCATCATCTTCATGGTGGTGACGCCGCTCACCCAAAAGGGTCTGGACGTCGAGCTCCCGGAGTCCGAGAAGAATCTCGCCGAGGAGCAGCCGCAAACGGACACCAACCAGCTGATTCTCGACATCGACCAGAACGCGGTCGTGACCATCAACAAGCAGCCGGTGACACGAGAAGAGCTGCCTCTGAGGATCCGGGATCTCTTCGAGACGCGCTCCGACAAGACCCTGTTCCTTCGCGCGGCGCCCACTCTGAGCTATGGAGAAGTGGTCGACGTGCTGGACGTGGCGAAGGGTAACGGCGTCGACCGGGTGGGTATCATACCGCCCGACGAGGGATTCGAGGGAGATCGCTAGACTTCCTCCGTCAACAAAGGACTTGTTTCTCGGGGAGGCCCCATCCGGCCTCCCCTTTTTCTTGCCAGGGAAATGCCTCCCCCAGCCGTACCTCGAAGGCAGCGCTTTCCGGTCAAGTCAACCTCGCGCACACCATCCAAACCGGGCCGCAGCGGGACACGCTACCGGCCATCGGATCTAGTTATCTTGGAAGGGCAAAGAAGAAGGGGCGGGAACTCAGTGAGTGCCCTCTTCAGGCACCTCTCCCGCAGCCTCCGCAATGGCGGCAGCCTCTTCCTGGGCGGCCTTGAGCGCCATGGCCTTGTCTCTCAGCTCGTTCGCCTGCGCTTCGAGTTCTCCTCTCGTCGCTGCGTTGGGCTCGAGCTTGGCCTGCTCGCGAAGGAGCAACCCCT
>JBOGJF010000195.1:0-2799 GCA_050747785.1 Vicinamibacteria bacterium | reverse complement strand
GATCCAGACCTCGACGACAGCGTCGGGCGGGAGAGCCACGCGCTCCCGGTAGCTCACGGTACCTCTCACAACGCCCTCCTCGCCAGGCGTCTGCCCAGTGGGACCGGAGCTACCATCAAAAGGTGTGGAAATGAAGTAAAGGCGGGGTAACCTTCCGCTGTCGCAAAACAGGGCCACAGGGGCCTAGGGAAGGAGACACCGCCATGAAGAAAAAGACCACAAGAGGTAGGGGTTCGTCAAGAGTAGCCTGGGAGTCGCTGGAGAAGTGGGCACGTCTTGAGATCCAGGAATGGATCCAGGAGCTGATGGTTGCGGAAGTGACGGAGCATCTGGGTCGGGAGAGGTCGGAAAGACGGAAGCCTGTGGATACGACGGCGGGCTATCGAAACGGATACGGGAAACCTCGGAAGCTGACGATGAGTATCGGAACGGTGACGGTTCGGCGGCCGCGAGTTCGCGATGTGGAGGAGGGATTCGAGAGTCGAGTGCTTCCCCTGTTCAAACGCCGGACGGAGACGGTTAGCGAGCTAATTCCGGAGCTGTACCTGCACGGTCTGGCACATGGCGACTTCGACTTGGCGCTTCGCGGGCTTTTGGGTGACAAGGCACCGCTGTCGGCGAGCACCGTCTCGCGGCTGAAAGAGAAATGGCAAGGCGAGTACGAGGAGTGGTTGACTCGTCCGCTGGACGAACTCGAGGTCGTGTACCTGTGGGTGGATGGCGTGTATGTGAAGGCCGGTCTCGAGAAGGAGAAGGCGGCCGTGCTGGTGGCGGTCGCCGGCCTGTCGGACGGGAGGAAAATCGTACTGACACTGGAGGCCGGTCACCGAGAATCCGAAGCCTCTTGGTCCTCGCTCCTGCGGAAGCTGAAGAAGCGAGGCCTGAGGTGCCCACGATTGGTGGTGGGCGATGGTCATCTCGGCATCTGGGCTGCCATTCGGAACGTGTTTCCGGATGCGAAGGAACAACGCTGCTGGAACCACCGAATCCTCAACGTGCTGGACCGGATTCCGAAGAAGTACCAGCTCCAAGCCAAGCCGCTGCTCACAGCGATACCCTATGCGGAGAACCTCAAGGAGTGCGAGAAGTCGAAATCCAGTTTTCAGGAGTGGTGCGGTCGGAAGAATCTGCCAGAGGCGGTTCGTGTGCTCGACGAGGACTGGGAACGGATGGTTACCTTCTTCTCATTTCCCAAGCCTCACTGGCAACACCTTCGCACGAGCAACGTCGTGGAGTCACCGTTCGCTGCTCTGCGACTGAGAACCGACGCGGCGAAGCGATTCAAAAAAGTCGAGACCGCCACCGCGGCGATCTTTAAACTACTTCTTGTTGCTGAGAAACACTTCCGCCGACTCAACGCGCCGGAGCTCATGCGGGAGGTTTACCTAGGCGTTCGGTTTGAGGATGGACAGAGGGCAATCGAGTCGAAGAAGGTTGCTGCCGCCTGAATTTCTTTTACACACCTATTGACAAAAGCTCTTCGTTTGGGGCATACTCGTAAACGGTTTCTCTCCCCACGGGGTCCGTAGACCGGGTTACGTTCCCCCTTGAGTTGTACTCATACCGATAAATCTGCGAGCTCCCATCATCGAGAACTCTGGCTATCCTCGACGGTCTGCCCAAGGGACCCACCTGGTCGGCTGCCTGATTTCCGTCGTGCGTGTACCAGACGCGGTTTTCCAGGGGTTTCTTTTCCGTGATCTTGTGGTAGTTGGAGACGGTCCAGGTGCCCGTGAAGGCCCATTTGGTCACCAACCCTTTTTCCGGATCGCCCTCCGCCAGGCTCATCGCCAGCTTATCCCAATAGACGCTCACATAAACCTGGAGGCTGTTGTTCTTCCCTGCGAAGCCAGTCGGGACATCCTCGGGTGGATCCGACGAGGGAAGGAGGTTCGCGTGATCGCCGTATTCAACGCGCTCCGTTCCGCCAAGTGGATCCGTTGCTTCGAGGTAGCGGTCGTAAGAGAGAACGAAGTTTCCTCCGCGGAAGGTGGTGGTTCCATAAGGGGTCGTCATCGATCGGATGAAGTTGCCGCTGCCATACGTGAACTCCGATGTCATTCCGATGACGTCGGTGATGGCAATCAGCTTTTCGTCCTCGTCATACTCGAAGATCGCCGACCGATCGAAGGGGTCGGTTACCTTCGTGATTCGAGAAGGGTTCTCCAGCATCTCGTAAGAAAGCGTTGTCACCTGGTCGATGGCATCGGTCACCGAGACCAGACGGAGCTGGCCATCGTAGGTAAACGTAATCGCGTTCCCCTGCGGATCCAACGTTTCCGTCAAGAAGACCTTCCGCGGCGCCGTCGCTGCCCCGTCGGGCTGGGCGTAGATTTCTACTGAACCGTCCGGAAGACGACGCTCGTACTCGATGGGATTGGTCGATGTTATCGCCATCACTGCGCGCGTATCCAGTTGCGGCTCTGAGACGTTGTTCTCGAAACCCTGGTAGGTCTCCGAGCCTCCGCCGCGAACGTACAGGACCACCGGGTCGCCGAGCGCGGACGGATTGTCCTCAACATACGACATCCAATCGTGCGTCCATTGATGTCCCAGATTGGAATAGGTGAACGTCTGTGGTTGTCCAGCTTCCCTCTGATTGTACGTCACTCGAAACCGAACGCTTGACCCTACGGGTGGATCATAACCGACGGGGGTGTCCGTAATGCTGAGGCTCGCAAGAAGCTCGTGGAAGGTATAGACAGCCATGCCCGACCCTTGACACGGTCCACAGCCACCGATCTTTGAATCGACGTTCCGCGTTCCACCGTCATGCGGTGCCGGCATATGACACTTCCC
>JBOGJF010000194.1:0-5508 GCA_050747785.1 Vicinamibacteria bacterium | reverse complement strand
ACGTCCTCGGACTTCCCGGTGCGGCCTGCGGCCCCTCTCGTTGCCGCCGGCGGTCGTGGGACCTCCCGGTTCCCGTGCGAGGTGTGTCCGTGCGTGCTCGGGGTCTCAGATCGCGCGGCGTCCTCTCGCGTCTCGCAGTGGCGACGCGATTGGTGTGGCCTTCCGCCTGTCTCCACGACGTCGGCACCCCGGAGTTGTCCACAATTTCGCGGCTCGATACCCGGCCCGCACCTCCCCCTGTCAACGCTTCACCCCCGACCTCCCGGTCGACGGCGCATGACTCGGGGCCGGTGTGGGTCGCTGGCCCTTCACCGTACGACTCTTCCATTCGCTGCACCTCGCCGGTTTTGCCGGCGCACGGAGACATGTTGGAGACGGAGTTGGCAACCCTGCTCTTGCGCCATCCTCGTCCCAAGGTTCGGCCGACATGTGCCAGAACGATGTCACGCGGCCGCCTTTTGTGAACGATCGCCTGGACCGCCGGGATGGACGGCTTCTCTCCGGTCTCCAGTGCCGCTGCCGCGATGGCACGGCTCAGAACGTGTTCGAGCCGCAGCAGCTCCTGGGTCGGCTGGTCCCCCTCTACCCTGGCCAAGGCACCCACTGGCCAGCTAAACCACGGAGTATTCGGCCCCTGGGCTGTCTGGCGTGAACAGGGGACGCACACCCGTACCAGATGTTCCTCGCCTGGGCGCCGGCTGATGTATTATCAGCCCAGACGCTGGTTGTCGGGAGATCCTCAGCTAACAACAAGACCGAAGGCTGATCCCGAGGGAGCATTGGCGAGATGAACGACAGACGCGGCGCCCTTTGGCGCAAGTGGGATCTGCACATTCACACCCCGGAGTCTATTACCCATCGATACTCTGGACCGAGAGGGGCACAGTGGTCGCGATTCCTCGATGAGTTGGAGGCGTTGCCTCCCGAGTTCAAGGTCATCGGCATCAATGACTACGTGTTGATCGACGGGTACAAGAGAGTCCTCGCCGAGAAGCGTAACGGACGGCTCGCCAATATCGATCTCATCCTCCCGGTCATCGAGTTGCGTCTGGACATGTTCGCCGGTACCGGTGGTCACCTCTCCCGGGTGAATCTCCACGTGATCTTCTCGGATGGCGTGACTCCCGAGACGATCGAGACGCAGTTCCTCAGTGCCCTCCCTAAACGCTACAAGCTGTCACCGGAAGTCGGAGACGTCCCGTGGTCGGCGATTCCTAACCGAAGCAGTCTCTTAGAACTCGGTCAGATGATCCTCCGTAGCACGCCCGCAGAAAAACGCGCAGATCGCGATCCCGTGGAGATCGGATTCAACAGCATCACGTTCTCGCTCGACAAGATACGCGACGTGCTGGACTGTCACTATTTTAGGGACAAGCACCTCGTCGCCGTCGGCAAGACAGAATGGGCTGCCATGCGGTGGGAGGGCCAGGGGGTCGCAGAGAAGAAGAGCCTCATTAATTCCGCGGACCTTATCTTCACAGCGGCCGAATCGCCGCAGGCATGCATCGACGCAAGGAAGAAACTGGAAGCCGACGGAGTGAATGATCGGCTCCTCGACTGCAGCGACGCGCACGCATTCATGGATTCGGCTGACAAGGACAGGATCGGGAACTGCTTTACGTGGGTGAAGGCCGACACGACGTTCGCCGGGCTGTGCCAGGCGCTGAGGGAATACCGTGCAAGAGTATATCTCGGAGAGGCGCCCCCAAAGCTCGGGATCGTGAAGGCTAGCGGAAGTCGGTTCATTCGTTCCGTGTCCATCCGCAAGAAGGAGATGTCTGATTGCCGAGAAACGTGGTTCGATTCGGAGCTCGACCTGAACCACGATCTCGTCGCCATCATCGGGCGGAAAGGTAGCGGCAAAAGCGCCCTGACGGATGTCATTGGCTTACTGTGTGATGCGAAGCGAGAGAAGTCCTTCTCTTTCCTGAACCCGAAGCGGTTTCGCGATCCGAAGGAGAATAAATCGAAGTCATTCGTCGGGCGCCTCCAGTTCGAAACGGGACCGGAACTTGAGAGAGGCCTAGATGCCCCGGTTGATTCCACGGAGCCGGCGAGAGCCAACTACATCCCCCAGAGCTTTTTCGAGGAACTGTGCGGGGAGATCGTGCGGGGGGAGGATTCCGCATTCCAGAAGGAATTGGAAGACGTCGTCTTCGCGCGACTTCCGGCCGCACAGCGGCTGGGCTTTGCGACCCTCCGGGAGCTGGTGGCCTTAGGGCAAACGAAGTAGATGGCTCTCTCCGTCTGTTGAGAGAGAAGTTGGATATCCTCGGCGCAGAGATTGCCGCGACCGAGAACGAGCTGCTTCCGGAGAGCAAATCGATAGTTGCAAAGGCGTTGGAGCGAAGGCAGCAAGATCTTGCGGATCACGACGCGGCCAAGCCGACGGAGGTTGTTGCACCAATCCCTGTGCACGGGCCGGTTGCATCGCCAGAGCAAGAAGAGTTGTCGGAGATCAAGACGGCCATCGCTTCCATTGAAATCAGGATCGGTGAAGCGACCAGGGACTTGCAGGGCTCGACACGCGAACTTGCGGCCCTGACGAGGATCGAAGGTGCCTTGGCGAATCTGGAGAAACGGCATGCGCAGGAGGGAGCAGCCATCGCGGCAGAGCTCCAGTCGCTAAACCTAGAGTGGGGCGATCTCGCCTCGCTCACGATTAACCGGACGCCTCTAAGTGCAATCCGCGAAACGCTGACGACTCGACAAGCAGGGGCCACCGCCCTTTTGAATGGGGATGATCCCGCGAGTCTGCTTGCGACGAAGAGGGCCCACGCGGAGAGAGCGCGAGCACTGGTGGATCGGCTGAGTGAACCGGCCCGCAAGTACCAGGAGTATCTTGTTGCGGTGGAAGCATGGGAGCTGCAGAGGGGTGAGATCGTGGGAGACGCCACTGCTCCAGGGACAGTGTCCGAGTTGAGCGCGCGCCTGGAGCGGCTGGCTGGACTTCCGGTGGTTCTGGAGGGGAAGCGCCGGGAACGCATTGGAGTCGTGGGGGCGATCTACGATGAACTTGCGAAGCTAGCGCAGCTTTATCGAGACCTCTACAAGCCTGTCCAAGATTTCGTCGACCAACACGAGGTCGTCCGCAGCAAGCTCCGCCTTCGTTTCAGTGTCCACATGAAGGACCTGGGGTTCCACGATCGTTTCCTGCAGCTCATCAGCCGCAGCGTCCGCGGCACGTTTTCGGGATCGAATGGGCCGGGAATCCTCAGGGACCTCGTTGATACCACGGATTTCGATGACAAGGAGAGCACGCTTGCCTTCGCGGCACGGGTTGACGCCTGCCTCCATAGGGAGTTGGGGAAGGACGATGGCGAAGTGTATCGCGTCGGGGTTCAAGTTCGGAAAGGCACGTCGGTCGAAGACGTCTATCGACAGATCTTCGCGCTGGAGTATCTCCGACCGGAGTACACGCTGAACCTCGGTGATAAGTCCTTGAGCGCGCTCTCTCCTGGCGAGCGTGGTGCTCTTCTGCTGATCTTCTATCTGCTAGTGGACAACAGCCGGGCCCCGGTAATCCTCGATCAGCCTGATGAGAATCTTGACAACGAAACGGTCTTCGAGCTCCTCGTCCCTTGCATCCGGGAAGCGAAGCAGGACCGACAGCTGATTGTCGTGACGCACAACCCGAACATCGCCGTTGTGTGCGACGCTGAACAGGTCATCCATGCTGCGATCGAGAAGGGATCCGACTATCGAATCACATACACGACGGGAGCGATTGAGAATCCGGAGATCAATAAGCATCTCTTGGATGTCTTGGAGGGCACTCGGCCGGCTTTCCGGGACCGGGACGAAAAGTATCTATGACCATCCGGAAGCAGGCCAGCGAGGATCTGCGGGATGCCGCCGAGCGATACTGCAAGCAGATGCCGATCAAGGACCGAGCGCGAAGGGTGAAACTCGCGTCTACGACGACAAGCGGCTACGATGACTGATCCCGGGTGTCTAGCCGCTGCTGTCGCAGGCCCCGTCGCACACCGGGAATCTGAAGCCGATCGCCGCCGCCATAATCCTCGCCAAACACGATGACCACATCCCAAGCAAGAGCGCGTTGACGGTCCCCCATGGCAGCCTCACGCAGCTCGCAGGTACCACTTCGCTGATTAGACTGGAACCGCCTGGCAGGAGCACATGAAATCAACCGGTCCCAAACGGACCAGGGACACCGTCTACGTCATCGGAGCAGGCTTTTCGGCCGGCCTCGGGTATCCGCTCACGAAGAGCCTTCTCATTGATGTCTGGGGCCAACTGGGCAAGGGCCCTCAGTCGCAGCTGCGCAAGATCATCAAGTTCCATCATCCCGGATTCACCGTCGACCGGAAGACCAGCTTCCCCGACATCGAGGAGCTCCTTACGGAAATCGCCGTAAACCGGGATCTATTCGACGCCAGTCGGCTCGTGGAAGGGAGATTCACCAGACTGGATCTCGAGACTTCACGAACGGACTTACTGTTCACGATTGCCAGCTGGTTTCATGACATCTACAAAGACGCCAGGGACACTCCCTGGTTATCTGCCATCGTAAACCGCATACGCCGTGAACGGGCGGCCATCGTTTCCTTCAACTGGGATCTCGTCCTCGATCGGCAACTGTTCGAGCTTTCCCTCGATGCCGAAAGCTACGGGCTTGGCACCGATATTGGTTCCGGTCCCGTGCTACTAAAACCGCATGGTTCATTGAACTGGTATGAAGCGAGGGAGATCCGGTGGGTTGTCAAGAAACGTCGAATAGAGATCTTTCATCACAAGGAATCTAAGGAACGTATCGAGGCTTTCCAGCCTCCCCGGGGAATCAAGTCCAAGGTCGGACGGCACTACACACCGCTGATCGTGCCGCCGACGTATCTCAAGGATTTCAATCGTCCGGTATTCCGGCACCTCTGGAGGCGCTGCACGGACGTGCTGAGCACCCCCAGGAGCCTCATCTTCCTGGGATATTCGCTGCCGGCGACGGACCTGCACGCCCAGTACATTTTCCGGTGCGGCTTTCACAACCAGATCGAGGGCCGGCTGAAGAGAAACGGAGACAGATATCCGGCCTCGGGACCTGCGCAGGTCATCATCGTCAACCCCGACCAAGATGCGGCGCGCCGAATCGAGTCTGTTGCGGGGCCAGCAATACCCTGTACCTGGATTCCGAAGCGCATTGAGGACTGGCTTGCCGACGGCTCCTAAAACTTGTGCCACACGCGCACCTGGCGATGCGGGGAGCACCGGCACGGGCCATCCAGGAGTTGGCCGGTCACCAGGATTTGAGCACGACGCAGCGGTACATGCACCTGAGCCCGGCGGCGATCGAGAGCGCCGTCAGGCTGCTGGAGGAGCCGTCACCCGCTTCCCGGAGATATGTTGGAGACGAGCGGGAACCAGCCGCGTCCGCTCACACGGGGTAACCAGGACGCCTACAACCGTCGCCAGCGCCGCTCCCGCCCCGGCCCTGACGTATCTCCGAGACCCCGTGTCAGCCCCCCGCCGACTGGACCCCACCAGTCCCCCACC